>JAPHSA010000188.1 GCA_026193235.1 Deltaproteobacteria bacterium
CAGTTGAATAAGTAAGATCTGGAGTTATTCGATTCATTATGAACGCCCTGGCTGGGGGAAGTTTTCTTCCCCCAGCTTTTTTTGCGCAGCTGTTGAGGCGGGAAAGTATCATTCGATTGCTGCTCCTGCAGGCATCATTCTTAACGTTTCAATCCCTATTGTTCAACAAAATCCCAGTCATGTTTTTCCAGGTCAATTTTTCCGTTGCGATCGAAAAAAATCCCCTCAGCTTCCAGCAGGTTGCGTTGCAGGATATTCCCTTCACCATCGGTACGCGGGCTGACCTTTCCCTGGCTGTTGACCACCCGCTGCCAGGGGACATCGCTGCCGCATGGCAGGGCTGCCATGGCGAAGCCGACATTGCGCGCGCTACAGCCGACCAGCCGGGCAATCCGGCCGTAACTGGTGACGTAGCCGGGTGGTATCTGACGCACCAGAGTGTAGATGCTTTGATAGAGCGGGCTGGGACTTTTGAACATCATGTGGCTTCCTTCGAGTCGATAGCAGCAGGGAACAAAAGAATCGCATATTTGTGGTTTGGCAGCGAGATATTTTGTTTTGACCAGGCTGCTGGTTGTCCTGTGATGGACTGTTATTCAGAAATTTTCCTTTACATCGATTGTTGAGTCAGAAATTGTCAAGAAGTCGTTGTTAGAATCTGCCTTGATAAACGGACCGGTGCCGGAATGCCAACGAGAATCGAAATAACTGTGGAGGGGGAACCTGTTGACTGAATCTTTTTACCGGAACATTGGATCGTCGTATGTAAAAAAGATTGGATTTGTCTGCCTCATGCTGAGCTGCTTCCTGTTGTCGGTGCAATCGCTGTGTGCTGCGGAACCGATGTTGCCGCAAGTTTACTCGGAACAGGATGATGTCAGCGGCTGGCTGATGAGTGAAAAGCTGGACGGGGTTCGTGGTTATTGGGACGGTCAACAATTGTTCTCGAAAAACGGGCATCTGCTGCCCGCACCGGAAGAATTTGTCCGCGATCTCCCTGCGTTCGCACTGGAAGGTGAGCTTTGGGGTGGCCGTGGCACTTTTGAACAGACGGCGGCCATTATTCAGCACAAATCCCCCCACGAAGGCTGGTTAACACTCAAATTTGCTGTTTTTGACGTGCCGCAAGCGCATGGCGATTTTATTACTCGGATCGAGCAAGCGCATCAGTGGTTTGCCGCCCATCCATCAGCTTATGCTTTTGTTATTCCCCAGCGCCGGGTTCACGATCAGTTTCATCTGCAAAGGGAATTGGAACGGATTCAAAGCCTCGGCGGGGAGGGGTTGATTGTTCGTAAGCCGGATGCTCTTTACCGGGCCGGAAGGAGTATGGACATTCTCAAGGTTAAAAGCTATCAGGATGCTGAAGCGAAAGTTGTGGCCCATTTGCCTGGTAAAGGGCGAAATAAGGGGCGTCTGGGAGCCCTGCTGGTAGAGCTGGAAACTGGCCAGCAGTTTAAAATTGGTACTGGGCTCAGTGATGAAGAGCGGGAAAACCCACCGCCGATTGGCGCGCTCATCACGTTCAAATTTTACGGGTTGTATCAATCTGGGACACCAAAATTTCCAGCCTTTCTGCGGCTCAGGCGGGATGGAGGGTTGTAGCTACGAATTCATACGGCAGCTCAGCCCAACTTGGCCCCATTTTTTACTGGGCGTTCCGGTATGGCAAGAACCACAGAACTGTCATTCTGATAAAATCCGGTGAGCAAGAATTCTGAGCGGAAAGGGCCAATCTGTTTGGCTGGGAAGTTGATCACAGCGATAATCTGGCGGCCGAGGAGGTCTTCTTTTGCGTAGAGATCGGTGACTTGAGCGCTCGACTTTTTAACCCCGATCTCCGGGCCGAAGTCGGCTTTGATTTTATACGCTGGAACCCGCGCTTCGGGGAAATCTTCGACTTCAATGATGGTGCCGGTGCGTAACTCGACTTGCTCAAAATCCTGCCAGTTGATTTCTTTCATCGCGGTCCTTTGAGCTCTGCTTTTCCCATTGCCATGAACTCCCCCGCTGCAGGCAGTTCCAGCGGCTAATGCGACATCAGGACCGGCGCGGTCATATATTTAAGCAGATGGCGTCCGGTTTCACCGAGAGTTTGCCACCCGCGGCTTGATTGACATGTTGCCCCCATGACGAGCAGATCAGCTCCAAATTCAGCACAGCGATTGAGCAACATATCGCCAACACTGAGGTCTCCGACAATGCGTTTTTCACAGGAAACGGGTAACTGATAACGTGACATGTGCTCACAGATGTCCGCTTCGTGAGATAGGTAGGCCTCATCACCTTCACGTCCCTGAACAGTAATTACCTTGACTTGTTCTGCTTTACGCAGCACCGGCATGGCGTCATGCAGCGCGCGGGCTGATTCTGGGCCGCCTCTCCAAGCTAACAGGATGCGCGACAGGTCATGCTGAAATCTACCGGCGTAAGGGACAACCAGGACCGGCCGACCGGAGCCGAGCACCGCTGTTTCCGGAAGATTGTTTGGAATGGTGCGCTCCGGGTTTTCCTCATCGGTTTGACTGACGACCAGAAGATCGCGGTAATGCGCGTGAATGTTAACGGCGTTGGAAACATCGAGGCCACTTTTGAGACTGTCAACACAGATCCAATCACCGGGAACACCCGCTTCTTCTACCGCCTGATTGAAGGTTTTCCGGGCTTCTTCCGCCTGACTCTGGCGATCTGGCTGGTGGGCAACAAAGTGTGGGTGAGGCATGACATAAATTCCCGTCAACTGCGACTGTTGCTGCCTGGCCAGTCGGGTTGCGACTTCCAGTCGGGAAATGCAGGTCGGGCGATGGTCGATATGAACGAGGATATCTTTGAGATTCATAGTTTCCTCCTTCTTGGCAGATTATGCAGTAGAGGCTTCTCTGTCAGCCTTTCTTTCCCAGATAGGCTTCCTGGATTTTTTCGGATGCCAGCAGCTCGGCAGAGGTTCCTGAAAGGGCAATTTTACCGACATCGAGAACGTAGCCCCGGTCAGCCAGCTTCAGGGCCGCTTTAGCGTTCTGCTCGACCAGCAGAACGGTAACCCCCTTGTTGGCAATCATCTTGATCTGTTCAAAGATTGCTTTCACCAGGATCGGCGCCAGGCCGAGGGATGGTTCGTCAAGCAGCAGCATCTCGGGATCGCTCATCAGCGACCGGCCGATAGCCAGCATCTGCTGTTCTCCACCGGAAAGGGTTCCGGCCAATTGCTTGCGGCGCTCTTGCAGGCGCGGGAACAGTTGGTAAACCCATTCGAGGGTCTCTTTATTCATCCGACTTTTTACAAAGGCGCCCAGCATCAGGTTCTCTTCAACGGTCAAAATACCAAAGACTCTGCGACCTTCTGGAGATTGACTGACCCCAAGCCTGACAATCTTATGCGCCGGGAGCTGGGTCAATTCATGCCCTTTGAACTTGATCGAACCTGATTTGGCCTTGAGCAATTGGCTGATGGTGCGCATGGTGGTGGTTTTGCCGGCACCGTTCGCGCCGAGAATGGTGACAATTTCACCTTTGCGAACTTCGAGTGAGATTCCCTTGATGGCGGCAATGCTGCCGTAGGAGACCTCGAGGTCTTTTATTTCAAACAGGACGTCGTTATTCATCGTCATCCTCACTTCCCAGGTAAGCTTCGATAACCGCAGGATTCTTCTGAATTTCCGCAGGAGTGCCTTCCGCAATCTTTTTACCGAAGTTGATGACAGTGAGATAATCGGTAACTTCCATCACCATATCCATGTCATGCTCAATCAGGAGCACAGTCACGCCCTTGTCGCGGATCTTGAAAATGGTTTCCAGCAATTCCAGGGTCTCATTGTCATTCAACCCTGCGGCTGGTTCATCCAGGATCAACAGCGTCGGATCGACCGCCATAGCCCGGGCCATTTCTACCCGGCGCTGAATACCGTAGGCGAGTGATCCGGTTGGCACTGCTGCAAATTCACCTAAATTGAAAAAATCAAGCTGTTCTTTGACTTTATGCCAGTTTTCCAATTCATCACGGCGCGAGCCGGGCGTGTGGATGATGCCGTGCCACCAGCGCTGCGTACTCTTTATGTGGCGGCCACTCATAATGTTTTCAGCGACTGACATCTGGCTGAACAAACGGATGGTCTGAAAGGTGCGGACGATACCAAGATTGACAATCTGGTAAGGAGTCAATCCACGGATTTCTTCACCCCGCCAGTTGACCGAGCCTTCTTCCGATTTGTAGATGCCGGTAATGCAGTTAAAAACGGTGGTTTTGCCAGCACCGTTCGGGCCGATGACGCCGTAAATCTGCCCCTCAGCAACTTTCATACTGAGATCATCAACGGCTGTCAGGCCACCGAAACGTTTGGTAACATTGGTCAGAATCAGCTCATTATGCGCCATGGTTTGATTCCTTGATTAGAAACTTGGGGATTTTGCCGAAAGTGGCGGGCCAGATGCCGCGTGGACGCAGTATCATTGCCAGAATCATGGCAAAGCCGAAGATAAAGAAGCGCCAGGTGGCAAACTCACGGAAAATTTCCGGGAGCACAAACATCACGAAAACCCCGAGCAGAATGCCCGGAATGGATGATCCACCGACGAGAACAATGCTGAAAAACAGCACTGACTGGATAAATTCAAAGGCTTCCGGGCTGACGGCAGCATACTGGGTGGCAAAAACCGTTCCGGCCAATCCGGCAATCCCGGCGCCGAGCCCGAAGGCAAAGATTTTATAGCTGCGGGTATTGATACCAATACTCTCGGCCGCCAATTGATCTTCGCGGAGATAGTGCAGAGCCCGGCCGGCTTTACTTTTTTCCAGGTTTCGCATAATGCCCAGGGTCAACAGCAGTACGGCAAAAGCGAAGTAGTAAACGGAAACCTGACTTGCCAGCTGCATGCCGAACAAATTCATTGGATCGAGCCCAAAAATGCCATTTGGTCCACCAGTGACTCCACCCAGGTTGTTCTGGACGACCTGAACAAACACTATGTTGAAGCCGATCGTCACCACCAGCAGGTAATCACCGCGCAAATGAACAATCGGTCCGGCAAGCAGAATTCCGAAGAGTGCTGGCACCAGGATTGCCACGGGGATGGTTGCCAGCATCGGCCAGCCATACTGGGAATTGAGGATCGCGGTAATATAGGCCCCCATGCCGAAAAACAGCGCCTGGCCCATGTTGAACATGCCGCTTTTACCGAGAATGATGTCCTGAGACAGGGCCACGACGGTAAAAACCAGAAAGGTGATAGCCACTGCCTGCCAACGCGGATCCAGGAGGAAGGGCAGGATTGCCATGACGACAAAAAAGATTGGAAAGCCGAAACGCTTAAGGTTCTTCATCAGACTTTCTCCGCAACCCGCTCACCGAGAAGTCCGGTAGGTCGGACAATCAGGATCAGGATCAGAAGGATAAAGGTGAAGGCATCGGCCCAGGTGCTGGAGATATATCCAGCAATAAAGGCATTGAAAAGGCCGAGCAACATTCCGCCGAGCATAGCGCCAGGAATATTACCGATCCCCCCAATGATTGCCGCGATAAAAGCGTAAAGCCCGTATTGCCAGCCCATATTGAAGGTGATTCCCCGGTAATAAAGACCGATAAACAGACCGCCTACGGCGCCAAGAGATGAACCGATGATGAAGATGATCATAATGATGCTGTTGACATTGATACCCATTAAACGCGCAGCATCCTGATCGATGGAGCTGGCCCGGATGGCAGCTCCCATGCGGGTTTTTTCGACGAACAGGTAGAGGGACACCATCAGAAAGAGCGAGAGAGCCAGGATAATGACCTGAATCAGGCTGATGACAACGCCGCCGAAATCCCAATAAACCTGTGGCACCAGCTCGGGGAAAATCTTCATCCTTGGGCCCCAGATCAGCATGATCCCGTTCTGGATCACCAGGCTGGCACCGAGAGCAGAAACAACGGCTGATAACCGCGGGGCTTCCCGCAGGGGACGGTAGGCGACGCGTTCAAGGATAATTCCGATACAGGCCATGACCGCTGCCGTCAACAGGAAAATGACAATAACTGCAGCAAGGGACGCGGCCTGACCCATTATCTGGGTATAGATTGTCAGGCCAACGAAAGCTGAAGCGGCGACCATATCGCCGTGGGCGAAGTTGATCAACTTCATCACGCCGTAGACCATAGTGTAGCCGAGAGCCACCAGGGCAAACATGCTGCCGATGGTCAGGCCGTTCGCCAGCTGTTGTAGAAAGATATCCATAAAAACTATCTCCGGAGTTGGTGAACAAACTGCCTTTCAGAAGCCAGGGTAGGACACTGTCGTCCTCTGCTCGCGTCTGAGGGGCAGGGGGGCGGCAAGTTTATTACGTGTTTTTCTAGCTGAAAAAGGGGCGGGAGAAGACTCCCCCGCCCTTTAAACATTCAGGCGCTGTTACTGAACATATTCGTTGAAATAAGTTCCGTCGGCCTGGATTTTTTTGACAACATAGGCGCCGCCCTTGCGGTTGCCATCTTTGGCGAAGGCGATCGGGCCGGTGATGCCATCAATTGGAGTCTGCAAGTTGTGCAGGTAATCAACGGCTTTTTTGGTATCGAAGCTCTTGTTCTGCTCCATGGCGTGAATAATGGCGCGCATGCCGTCAATATTCATCAGACCCCAGATGGATGGTGGCATTTCACCATAGGTCTTCTGGTAGTCAGCGATGAATGATTTTGCAATAGGATAGGGGAGCACGTCCGGTGAAGGGACATTGATAATGAAAGCGCCCTCGGCCGCAGAACCGGCCAGCTTGATGAAGTCTGGGTTGTCGTTAGCGTCACCACCGATAAAATCAGCCTTGATGCCAAGCGCCATCTGCTGGGCGCGTAACTGGCCACCGTCTGAGTAGTAGCCGGCGAAGAAGATTACATCAGGGTTCTTTGACTTGACGTTGGTCAGCACCGGGGTGAAGTTCTGGGAATCGGCTTTGATCTTGTCGCGGGAAACAACGTTGCCACCCAGCTTCTTAATTGCTGCCTCGGTAGCGTTGCCCAGGCCATCAGCATAGGTCGAGAAGTCGGACAGCACAACGATGCGCTTATACTTCTTGACGTTGACCATGTAGTTGGCAGCAAATTCACCTTCGGCGCTGTTCGGGAAGGAGTTGCGCAGGAAGGTCCAGTAGCCATTTTCCGTCAGACTGTCGGCGGTGCCGTCAGAGGTCTGGATGACCCCGGCGTTGAAGTAGGTTTTCTGCGCGGCTTGAGCACAGGTCGAGGTATAGGAGCCGATAACCATGGAAACACCTTTGTTGACCAGGTCTTTGGCACAGATGGCGGCGGCCATTGCGGTACCCTGATCGTCACAGGGGATGACTTCAATCTGTTTGCCCAAAACTCCGCCAGCAGCGTTAATCTGGGAAGCCAGCAGTCTCACGCCGTTCTCGATCCCTTGTCCTTCATTGGCATAACTGCCGGTGATTGGTGCCTGTACGCCGACCTTGAGGGTGTCAGCCCAGGAAAGCCCTGCCATCAGGCTGATGGTGCAGAGAGTTAAGAGCATGTTGCGGAATGTTCTGTTCATGTGGTTCCTCCTCGTTTGATAGCTAGTAAACAAATGTTTTGCGGAAGGTTACCTCCCCGCTGTACAACGGTCAACGAAAATGTCTCTTGCGGAAAGCTACCTTCATTATAAATAACAAAAAACTATGGTCAATGCTTGTTTATGCCCAACATCTGTTTCAATGCATGCTGGGCAATTGCAGGATTTTCCTTAAGACGGCGTTTTGAATAGGGAAGCCAGTCTTCGCCGAAGGGAACATAAACCCGTAAACGGTGCCCCCCAGCCAATATAATCTCACGCATTTCTTCATCAACGCCCAGCAGCATCTGAAATTCGTACTGATCGGGTTTCAGCCCCATTTCGCGAACCAGGGTCATGGCTTCAAAAACCAGCAGTTCATCATGGGTGGCAATGCCGACGTAAGCGCCCTGTTTTAAGAGTTTTTCCAGGCTGACCATGAAGTTGCGATTGATCGCCTGCGGGTTTTTCCAGGCATGTTTGCGGGACTCGATATAAATGCCTTTGCACAGCCGGTAGTTCTGATAGCCGTCAGCCAGATCAACAACATCCAGTGGTGTTCGGCGCAGATAGGACTGGAACGCCGTGCCGACATGACCGGGAAATTCTTCACGCAATTTGCGGAAGAAAGCAAAGGTATCATCCGTTGTCGTGACATCTTCAATATCGATACGTACAAAGTTGTTGATTTTTTTAGCTTCGGCAACCAGTTCGCGGATGATTTCAAAGCAGCGATCTTTGTCGATCAGCAGACCCATCTGGGTTGGCTTGATCGACAGGTTGGCATCAAGTTTTTCCCGCTCGATCGTTCGCAGGATATTCAGGCCGTCATCTTTGAAGCTGATGGCCTGGTCGATTCTGGTTATGAATTCGCCAAGAATGTCGATGGTTGTCATCATCCCCTGGCGGTTGAGATCTTTAGTGACCCGGACGGCGTCAGCGAGGGTCGATCCGGCAATGTAGCCTTTGGCAAAGTGGCTGACGATTGGCTTGGGCACATGCATGATGGTTTTTGATACTGCGAAATTAAATAATGACATTGTCTCTTCCTGCAGGTCAGAAAGCGGTTGTTTAAGAAACCCTCTCCCGGAAACCGTAGCGGGAGAGGGTGGGCCCTTTATTCAGCATCCATGAATGGATATTCGAAACTTGTCGGCGGCACAAAATTTTCTTTGATTGCCCGGACCGAAGCCCAGCGCATCAGATTCTGTTTGCTCCCCGCCTTATCGTTGGTGCCGGAGGCGCGGCCTCCGCCAAAAGGCTGCTGACCGACCACGGCGCCGGTTGGTTTGTCATTGATGTAGAAGTTACCGGAGGCGTTTTCCAGTTTTTTCATGCCGAAACTGATCGCTGAACGATCCTGAGCGAAGATGGCGCCGGTCAGGCTGTAGGGAGAGGTCTGATCACACAGATCCAGGGTTGCTTCGTAGTCAGCATCCTGATAGCAGTACATGGTCATCACCGGGCCGAAGATCTCTTCTTCCATGGTGCGGAAGCGTGGGTTGCTGGTGGTGATGACGGTCGGCTCGATAAAGAAGCCCTTGCTGTCGTCATAGCCACCACCGATGACAATCTCGGCATCCTCGGCTGCTGCGGCATAATCGATATATGCGGTGATGGTGCGGAAGGCACCTTTATCGATGACAGCGTTGAAGAAATTGCCGAAATCGCAGACATCTCCGGTTTTGATCCGTCCGGTCTGAGCCTTTAACTCATCGATAACCGGTTCCCAGAGTGAGGCCGGGATGTAGGCACGGGAGGCGGCGGAACATTTCTGTCCCTGATACTCGAAAGCGCCGCGGACGATGGCGGTGGCCAGTGCTTTTACGTCCGCCGAGGCGTGGGCAAAGATGAAGTCCTTGCCGCCGGTTTCGCCAACGATGCGCGGATAGGTTTTATATTTGTTGTCAGCGATGTTCTGGCCGATCTGCTTCCACATGCTCTGGAAAACCGGGGTGCTGCCGGTGAAGTGGATACCGTTGAAATCGGGGCTGGCGAGACAGACGTTGCCGACATCACTGCCGGAACCGGGGACGAAGTTGATAACGCCATCCGGCAGGCCGGCTTCCTGCATCAGTTTCATGAAATAGTAGGGGGCGTAGACCGCCGATGACGCCGGTTTCCAAACCACGGTGTTGCCCATGATTGCCGGAGCGGTCGGCAGGTTGCCGGAAATTGCCGTAAAGTTGAACGGCGCAACGGCAAACACGAAGCCTTCCAGCGGACGGTGCTGCACGTAGTTCCAGATCGGTGACGGCGAATGCAGCGGCTGATCGGCATAGATTTCCTGGGCGAAATAGACATTGAAGCGCAGGAAATCGATCAGTTCGCAGGCAGCGTCAATCTCCGCCTGGTACGGGTTCTTGCTGATATTGAGCATGGTCGCGGCATTAATCAAAAAGCGGTAAGGTCCGGCGAGCAGGTCAGCCGCTTTCAGGAAAATAGCGGCCCGCTCTTCCCAGCGCATTGCTTCCCAGACCGGCTTGGCAGCCATTGCGGCATCAATCGCCATCTGCACTTCTTTGGCACCAGCTTTATGGTATTGGCCCAGTTCAATCGAGTGATCATGAGGACAGGCAATTTTAGCCAGGTTCCCAGTGCGCACTTCTGTCCCGCCGATAATCAAGGGGACTTCAATCTGCTTTGATTTCAATTCTTCCAGAGCTTGTTTTATCTTTTTACGTTCCGGGGTTCCCGGAGCGTAAGAAAGAACAGGTTCATTTTGCGGAAAGGGAACGTTGATCGCGGCATTATTTAAGAGATTCATGATTCTCCCCATTGATGAGATCGAGTTGAAAGTTGTCTTAATTGGCGAACACTATTAAGCTCAGCAAGGAGAATGCCAAACTCTGTTCTGATGGTTAAAACAGCACTCAATGAAATTATAGCCCGATATTTATCTATAATTTTCAATGGGTTGTGGACGTAAGAATTGTTTATCGCTGATTTTTTATCGGGCGGACAAGCTGGCTGATAAGAGTTTTTGTTGTATTTTTATGCAGATTTGCATAGTGCATGTCTGGTGGTGATCAGGTGAGGCCGTATTTTTTTAATTTTCGGGCAATAGTTGATTGGTTAACGCTTAAGGCTTGAGCTATTTCAGTCTGATTATTGAACTGCTCTATGGCTTTTTTCAGCAATTCTTTTTCCACGTGCTCCAGCGCTTGTTGCAATGATTGACCTGTTGGCAGTTGATCGATGTAGAAAGGGTTCGTCGCTCCATGGGAGATAATTTGCGCAGGAAGATCAGCGAGATCAACCAGTTCTGTTTCTGACATGACTACCAGGCGTTCGCAGATATTCATCAACTCCCGGACGTTGCCGGGGTAAGGGTAGGCTGTCAGAGCGTCCAGGGCGGATCGGGTCAGGCGTTTATTCGTGCCCGTCTGTTTGCTGAATTCATCAATATAATGCCTGATCAGGGGGACAATGCAGTCGCTGCGATCGCGCAGGGCGGGAACCTGGATAGGGATAACATTGAGACGATAATAAAGGTCGAGGCGAAATTGGCCCTGCCCAACCATTTGCTCCATGTCCTGGTTGGTTGCTGCCAGGACCCGAACGTTCACTGTGCGATTGCGCGTGTCGCCAAGCCGCATGATCTGTCCATCTTCAAGAAAGCGCAGCAGCTTGACCTGTGATGTGAGCGGCAGTTCGGCAACCTCATCAAGGAACAGGGTGCCACCGTCTGCCAGCTCAAAGTGGCCCGGTTTCCCCCCCGTTTGCGCACCAGTAAAAGCCCCTTTTTCGTAACCGAAAAGTTCTGCTTCAATAAGTGATTCAGGGATTGCCCCGCAATTAATTTTGATCAGTGGTTGTCCTGTCCGGCTGGAATTTTTGTGAATCAGATCGGCAATCAAGCCTTTGCCAACTCCCGATTCACCGAGAATCAGAACCGAAGAGTCTGCTTTGGAAACTTTGATGGCCTGTTCCAGGGTGCGGATCATTGATGGACTGCGGGCTATAATCTGCTGAGATTCGAGTTCGGCTTGTTGCATGGCGAGCATCTGGTTGCGAAAGCCATCTTTGAAAGCTGCCTGCTTTTCCAGTTCATGCTGCAGGTTGTCAATTTCAGTGATATCGCGCTCACTGACAACGACACGTACCAGTTCTCCCTGTTCTGTGAATACCGGCGTCGCGATTGAAATTAATTTATGGCCATCCTTGTTCTGCAGAAGGCTGACACGTTTTTTGCTCTGGCTTGCTTCCAGGGCGGCAGAGCGTTCAATAAAGCCAGTATCGATCAGTTCGCGCATGTTGCGACCGACAATTTCGCTGGCGGGCAGGTTGTGAATTTTTTCCGACGCGGGATTCATCCGGATGACATTGGCGTTGGCGTCACAGACAAACAGCCCGTCAGATGATGAGTCGATAATTGTATCCAGTTCGCGTGACAGGGTTTGAAACGATGGCAGGCGGCGGGTCATGGTATCGAGTTGGGTTCCGTCAACAAGAATACAGACCGCACCGCTGATCTGCTTATCTTCTATGACCGGATTAACGCCGACGAGATATTCCCGCTCGGCAATTCGCAGGGGGATTTCACAGCTGAGCTGTGTCCCATCGAGAATTTTGCTGACCTGTAACCAGAACCCGGGGAATTCTGTTCCTAGCGAAATGCCCGGCTCAATACCCAGGTGTTGGCTGGCCAGTTTACTGAGCAAGGTGATAGTGCCGCTGTGGTCAACGACAATCATGACCCGTGCGGTTGCATCGGCCAGGGCTTGGAGGTGCGAGGGGAAAAGTTGCATATGCATACAGCGATTATGCATCTATGCATTAATTTATGCAATAAGGAATAGCCCTTGCGGGGTATGTTTTTGGGGGGGCATGATTTTTTACAAGAATTCCCAGAATTCGGCCGCTTCTTTCCAGCGCAGGGCTTCATCCATATCCTGAGGAACCCCTTTGCCGGTTGAATACATTACACCAAGGCAGTATTGAGCTTTTGTGTGGCCCTGATCAGCGGCACGAGTCAGCCATTTTTTTCCTTCAAGAGAATCCAGCTTGACGCCCTTGCCGTTGAGATGCATCACTCCAAGATTGTACTGAGCATCGGCATTGCCCGATTTGGCGGCTTCCATCCACCAGTGATAGGCCATCTGAAGATCCTGATCCGTTCCAACTCCTTTGGCGAACAACTGGCCAAGGACGACCTGGGCGCGCTCATGACCACGGGTTGCGGCCTGTTTGAGCAGGACCACCGCTGTGCTCGGGTCACGGATCTCCTCGCTGCCGGAACTGAGCAGTTTTCCCAGATTGTACATGGCGTCAAGGTAATTTTGTTCGGCGGCTTTTTGCAGCCAGCGACGCGCCTCAGTGTAGCTTTGCAAAACCCCGGTGCCACGGGCGTACATCATGCCAAGGTGGTATTGAGCTGTCGGCAGGCCTTGCTCAGCGGCCTGACGTAGCCATTGACGCGCTTTCGAGTAGTTCTTTTTAACACCTTTGCCGACCAGGTACATGTGCCCC
Organism: Deltaproteobacteria bacterium; assembly: GCA_026193235.1. GTDB lineage: Bacteria > Desulfobacterota > Desulfuromonadia > Desulfuromonadales > Geopsychrobacteraceae > JAPHSA01. The sequence continues at coordinate 12,985 of JAPHSA010000188.1, forward strand.
AGGGTAAACTGGACTTTAGAGTTGCCTTGATCTGCGGCCATCCCCCACCAACGCCGGGCTTCGATAAAATCCTTTGGGACCCCATGGCCTTTGGCATACATCAGTCCAAGATTATACTGGGCATCGGAAAAATTCTGGTCGGCAGCTTTACGAAACCAGTGCAGTGCCTGATCATAATCAGCTGGAACTCCGCGCCCCTTGATGTAGGCCTGGCCAAGAACGTTTTGGGCTCTGGCATAGCCAAGCTCTGCCGCTTGGCGATAGTATTTACATGCTTCTACAGGATTTTCGGCCGTTCCTGTGCCAGCGTCGTACATCCTGCCCAGCATGAAAATTGCTTTGGGATAACTGTGTTGGGAGGCCAGGCGAAACCATTTCATGGCTTCAGAAAAAGATTTTTCCACCCCTTTGCCCTGAAAGTAGTTCATTCCCAGTCGATAATGTGATTGCGCCATATCTGTCATCAAAAGCCCCTAAACCCTGATCGTAAGTTTAATTTAATGACTTACTATACACTAGAACTCATTTTCTCGCAGAGATAAAAATATTTGCAAGTAGATTATTGACAGAATGTGATTAAAATGATCAAATGAAAAAATATCATTTATTTCCTGAAAGGTTTTTGCATGAACAAATTACAAAAACAGGACATCCTCCTGGAAACCGGCACCAATGAAATGGAGATTATTGAGTTCTATCTCGGCACCCAGCCGTTTGGTATTAACGTTCATAAATTGAAAGAAATTATCCCCTTTGACTCTGGTGCGGTGACAGTGGTTCCTGGCAGTGCCGATGGCATGTTAGGGACCTTACTGCTTCGCGGGAGTACGATCCCGTTGATTGATCTTAAACGTCACGTTGCCCAGAAAGAAGCCGATCCGGGCGGTGATATCCGTCGGGTTGTTCTGATCTGTGAGTTCAATGATCGGATCAATGGCTTCAAGGTTGATGGAGTCAACCAAATCCACCGGGTTTCCTGGGAAGATGTTCAGCCGATGGCCAGTTTTATTGATCAGTATCGGCCACGTTTTACCGGCAGTGTGAATATTGCCGGGCGTGAAATTCTGATTGTTGATCTGGAACATATCGTCGCGGAGTTTGATCATGAAGCTTGTCTTGATTATGAGGCCGATCTCCACCGTGAAGAGATGGAGGAAGCAACGCCACATTCGCGTGAGCGGATGAAGTTGATGATGGCCGAGGACTCATCGCTGATCCGCGCGGGAATTGAAAAGGTTCTCAGGGGGGCCAACTACAGTGACTTGAAGATCTTTGCCGACGGCCAGGATTGCTATGATCAGCTCCTCGAGGTTAAGCAGCGAGTGATTGATGGGGAACGGCTCAGTGACTTGCTCAATTTATTGATTACCGATATTGAAATGCCCAAAATGGATGGTCTGACCCTGTGTAAAAGAATCAAAGAGGATTCTGTGCTCAAAGAGGTTAAAGTTATTCTGTTTTCTTCGTTGATTAACGATCAGATGGTCGCCAAGTGTGATCATGTCGGGGCCGATGGTTATGCGACAAAACCGCAGATCCCTTACCTGGTGGAGATGATGGATAAGCACCTGGGAATTTCAGGGCGCTGACCCAGGGAAGCCTCCATTCGCTAGGTTGCACTGAAATGCGGGGATCCCCCGAATTTATCTTTAACCGATATTCTTTTCCAGCCCGAGGCAGACCTTTTCAGCATCGCGTCTGGCATCATCGATTTGTGCTGAGGACATTTTATTTTCCAGTGATTCTGATCTCTTGCGGGTCTCTGTATGGCCGTTCTCCGCAGGTAGGCTCGGCCAGAGATAAGCCTTTACGTAATCTTTGAGAATGCCACGTCCCAGGGCATACATACCATCCTGATTGTACTGAGCATCAGCGTATCCCTGTTGAGCGGCCAGTTGATACTATTAGACCGCTTCCTGTTCGTCCTGTTCAATCCTTTCTCCGGTCGCAAAAATCACTGCCAACGTAATATTGCGCTGCGGCATGCTTCTGATTCACAGACTTACGGCAGCAGATAAAAGCATCTTCATAATGGGGGTCGACCCCTTGGCCAAAGGTGAGCATCACCCCCGGGTTATATTGTGGATTGGCGTCCCCGCGCTCGGCTGCTCTGCGGTAACGCGGTTCGACAATGAAATCTTTAGTGGACATGCCCCCTCCTTACGCCAGGTAATAGTACTGGCACAGATAAACCAACAGAAGGGTTTGGCTGCGGAAAATTACGCAGAGAGCTGTTTACTGATGAGGCAGAAGAGGAAAATAAAAAAGGGACCTGCAAATTATGCAAGTCCCTGAATTTCCTTGGTTGCGGGAGAAGGATTTGAACCTCCGACCTTCGGGTTATGAGCCCGACGAGCTACCAGACTGCTCCATCCCGCGACAACGGATGCCGACCCTAACGGAATTCAGCAGCAGGGTCAACCTTTTTTTCGCTGTTGTTGTGTTGCCGTGAGGATTGGTGTAGAACCAGTCAGCTGCAGAATCAATTTAATCAGGTTTATAGGGAATAATCATTGTTAATTGACGAACAGATTGCACTTGAACAAGCCCTTGAACAGCGCTGTAACGGGACGTTGATCATCGATGTGCGCACCCCTGCCGAATTTGCTGAGGCGACCATCCCCGATGCGGTGAATGTTCCTATTTTTACCAATGAGGAACGGGTTCTGGTCGGAACGGCATTTAAACAGCAGGGTAAAAAAGTGGCTCGCAGGCTGGGCGTTGAACTGGTTGCTCCCAAAATACCTGCTTTGATCGATCAGGTTGAGGCGGCTCGCCAGGGCCACCCTGGACCGGTTGTTGTTTTTTGCTGGCGCGGCGGAATGCGCTCTCTGGCCATGACCTCCTTCCTGAACCTTGCCGGGGTTCCTGCACGGCAGTTGCTAGGGGGGCACAAAGGTTTTCGGCGTATGGTTGTGGATTTTTTTGAACGGCAGCAGTGGCCGCCGGTTTTCGTCCTGCGTGGATTGACTGGAGTCGGGAAAACCAGGGTTTTGCATGCACTTCAGCACCAGAATTATCCGGTTGTTGATCTGGAAGGCTTGGCCAACCATCGGGGGAGTGCTTTTGGATCCCTGGGCCTGGCGGCGCAGCCGTCCCAGAAAATGTTTGAAGCCCTGCTCTGGGATCGTCTTGATAAATTGCGCAACGAGAAATTCCTGCTTACTGAGGGGGAAAGTTTGCATATCGGTCGATTGGTGGTTCCGAAGTTGTTTCATCAGGCGATGCAGGTGCAGACGAGCCTTTGGCTGACCGCCTCACTTGACACCCGGACTGAGATTATTCTTGAAGAATATCCTGCTCGTGACCAACTGCGTGAGCAGTTTCAAAAACCGCTCAATGCTCTTAAAGAACGGCTGGGTAAAAAGGTTGTTGACGAATTAACCGATCTGCTGAATTCAGGTCAGTGGGAACTTTTGGTACGAGAGCTGATGATCCGTTATTATGATCCCCTCTATTTTCATACCCTGCCTGAACGGCGGATTGAAATAGCTCTCGAACCATTTGCTCAGGGAGTCAAAAAGGTCATCAAAACCCTTGAGCGGTTGACCGAAGTTTGAGCTAGACTTGCCCTGCATGTGTGGCGGCGTTATTCTCTATCTCTGATAGAGGAAAATGCGATGCCCGATCCGTACAAACCAACAGCCCAAATATCTCGACTGTTCCTCAACCATTTCCAGGTGGATGAAAACGCGCCATTCAAGCGTCATCTCAATCGGCTGGAGGTGGAAATCGCCCGTGAAGATTATCGCCAGATGAAGCGGGTTGAACTTGTTGAACCCTGCCCTACGGACGATTTTTTCTCCAACTTGGTTGACTTGACCGGGCGGCTGTTAAAGACATCTCAAAATAATTACAATTGTCAGCTGCTCAAAAATTGCCGTATCCGTGTCTATCTTGATCGTGCCCGTTATCAGGTTTATTACCGGATGCCAGACCGCTGCATCAGCTTTATTCCGAGCTGGCGTAATAATGTGCTCCAACGGTTTTTTGGTGAGGTGCCCCTCGCTGATACCGATTGGCACAATTGCGGTCAGGTGCTGACGGGTTTCCGCTGTAAGTACCTGGCAGACAATGCCGGCGGGGCTTTATTGTTGGAAGGGCCTGGCCGCGATCCAGATCTCCCGTTGTTAACGGTCAGCCATGGCCTTTACGATCCCCATACCCTTGAGGTTGCGCTCTATTTCTTGCGTTACAATAAGGGTCGCGGGGCCATGATCAACCTCGGATTTTCCGGCCGTGAACCGCTGACAGACGATAATCTGCAGAAATTAAAGGCCTGGGGGGTGCCATTAAACCCAAGCAATATCGATGTCATTTATCCCTACGTTGATGATCATGGCCATCCCAACTGCTATAAGCATGAAGAAAGTCTTTGTCGCTACGTTGGCCAGCTGGAAAAACCGGAGCCGCAACTGATTATTGACGTCCATGGTTACGTCGGCACGCATGCGCATGATGAGCGGGTTCTGGTTGGTATGGGTGGCTTGCCACCCTATCCGCAATTAACTGAACTGGGTGAGGTTGAAACGGTTCGGGGTGTTGTTCATTTGCGCCCTGAAGAGAAATTTCACCGGGGATTGGCAATGCTCCGTGAGCTTTCCGAAGAAATTTATGTTCAGCTCTGCATCGATTCCAGTCAATGTTGCCATTTCAGTTTATTGGGTGGGTTGCAGCTGGTCGGTCGGATATTTGATCCCCGGACAGAGGTGACCAGCCTGCTTTTCGGGGAAGAGCGGAGTTTCCTGAAACAAGAGGATGTCCGCTGGCTCCCGAGTGCCGGAGCAAACGCGTTGCAACGTCTCCAGGCCTGTAAAATTGGCAACCAGGCACTCTGCCTGCACGTTGAAATTCCAACCCGAATTCGCCGCCAGATTGCACTGAAAATGAAGCAGCAGGCGATTGATGACTCACTTGTCTCGAGTCAGCTCTGATTTTATGGTACTGATGCAGAGATCAAACGACAATGTTGGCGAAGGCAGAAATAACTGCTGTCTTCGGCGCTGATGAATAGAAAGGAATTATGATGAAATTTTTCGTGAAAAAAGGAGCCACCCTGGAACGGAAGACCGCCTGTCTGGTGCTGGGGGTCTTTGAGGGGAAGTTAAAGGAAGAGTTTTTGATGCAGGTCGACAGGCAGGCTGATGGTGCCTACTTGCAGGCAATTCAGAGTAAAGAATTTAGTGGGTCTAAAGGGCAGACCCTCTTGCTGCACGGTGGGGCTCAGATGGTGGCTGAAAGGATTCTTCTGGTCGGGCTCGGCAAAGAATCAGCGTTGACCCTGACGGCTCTGCGCCAGATATCCAGCGATGTCGTTAAGTTTCTTACCGAAAAGCAACAGGGCAGCTTTCTTCTGGCCTTATCCCAACTCAGCTTTAAAAAGTCGGGTTTTGAGGAGCGGGTTCAGGCGATTGCCGAAGGCGTTTTGCTGGCAGATTATCGTTACGATCTATATCAGCCAAAAAATCAGCCGGGCCGGCCGATTCAGTTAGAAAAGGTGACTCTGCTGATTGACGCAAAGATGGATACCGCAAAGGCTAAAGCTGCGGTCTCTGCTGCCGAAGCGATCTGTTCCGGGGTCTGTTTTGCCCGCGATCTGGTAAATGCGCCGGGAAATCTCAAGTCCCCTGAATATCTGGCCATGCAGGCGGTGTCTATGGCTGAACAGACCGGGATCAAAGCCCAACTGCTTGATCAGCGTGAACTGGAACGCCAGGGGTTTGGCGCCACGCTCGGGGTCGCTCAGGGGAGTGAGCGGCCACCATACCTGATTGTCCTGGAATATTCGGGCGGTCATGCCGATGCGAAGCCGATCGCCCTGGTCGGCAAGGGAGTGGTTTTTGATGCTGGTGGGATCTCACTGAAACCGGCGGAAAAAATGGATGAAATGAAAATGGATATGGGCGGAGCAGCAGCTGTCCTGGGGGCGATGAGGGCTGCCGCTGAGATGAAATTACCGATTAATCTGGTTGCCGTGGTTCCAGCAGTGGAAAATATGCCCTCGGGGACGGCTATCCGTCCGGGTGATATCCTCACCTCACTCTCAGGAAAAACCATCGAAGTCCTCAATACCGATGCTGAGGGGCGCCTGATCCTGGCCGATGCCCTGACCTATGTCGGACGCTATCAACCCCGGGTTGTTGTCGACCTGGCGACTTTAACCGGGGCCTGTATTATCGCTCTGGGACATCAGGCCGCGGCAGTTTTGGGCAACCATGATAGGCTGATCCGTCAGCTATTGAAAGCGGGAGAGCGCAGTGGCGAAAGGCTTTGGCAGTTGCCCTTATGGGAGGAGTACGGGGCCCTGATCAAGAGCGACTTTGCCGATGTGAAGAATACCGGCGGGCGCCCGGCGGGAGCAATCACGGCAGCAGCCTTCCTTCAGGAGTTCGCCGCTAAATATACCTGGGCCCATCTCGATATTGCCGGCATGGCCTGGGAGGAGCGGGGGCAGGCCGGCCGGCCCAAAGGGGGGACCGGTTTTGGTGTGCGGGCGTTGATTGAATATTTACGCGCTGAAGCGAAATAAGTCAGTTGCCGAAACGGATCCGTGGCCCGGCTCATCCGGACCCTCCGGTTGATTCTGCACAGCACTCCCGGATGAGGATCCGGGCGCCTGTTTGGACCTCAATCAGCCCATCCTTGCCTGGCTTGACATAAGGGCTGAACTGTTGCTAAATTGCCGCGTTCGGCTGCTTGATTTGTGCTTTGAGTGCATAGTTTTTCAGCATAAATTAGTGTGTAGTATCTGTCTGTTGAAACTCTTTCGTCCAGGCAGAATGGAGATAATTATTAATGCGTTTTTCTGATTCCCAACCGGAAACCGATCTGCCTAAAGGGGTCCGGGATTTTTTGCCGCTCAAAGCCGCCAAGGTTGAATATCTTCAGCAGCAGTTGCAACAGGTTTATCGGGCCTGGGGCTTCCGCCCGTTGATTACCCCTCAGCTCGAATATCTTGATGTTCTGGAGCTTGGACTTGGTGAGGGTTTGCAGGAGCGCACCTTCCGCTTTGATGACCGTCAAAGCGGACGCTTATTGGCTTTCCCCCCCGACATGACACCCCAGATTGCCCGGATTGCTGCAACCCGCATGAGTGAACTGCCGTTGCCGCTACGCCTGAGTTATCACGGGCGAGTGTTGCGCCATACGGAACAACAGGCGGGTAAAGATCGGGACATTTTCCAGTCCGGTGTCGAATTGATCGGTCTTGACGGCCCCGAAGCCGACGCCGAAATGATCGCCATGGCGATCGAGGCGCTCAAAGCCGTTGGCGCCAAAGAATTCACCGTCGATATCGGTCAGGTTGAGTTTTTCCGTGGTGTTATGGATAGTTTCCCCGCTGATGAACGTCTGGCACATCAGGTCGCCGATGCGATCTTACGCAAGGATAGTTCTGAGCTGACGCTGCTACTGGAGAAGACTGTGTTGGCTGCAGCGGCCCGTGAAGAAATCCTTGCCCTGCCCAGGCTTTATGGTGGCCGCGAAGTTCTTGAACGGGCAGAAAAATCGGTACGCAACGAACGCTCACGGAGGGCCCTCGACAGTCTGGCACAGGTGCTTGATGTGCTTGAGGTTTACGGGGTTCTGGAGCATGTTACCGTCGATCTTGGAGAATTGCGCGGTCTGAATTATCATACGGGCATTACTTTTCAAGGTTTTCTTTCAGGCGTCGGACGGACGGTCTGCAGTGGCGGCCGCTACAATAATTTAACCGCACAATATGGCTTTCCTGCACCGGCAACCGGGTTCACCTTCAGTCTGTTGCATCTGTTATTTGCGCTGGATAAGATTTTGGATGAAGCAGTTGTTCCAGCCTGTGATCTGTTGATTTTTTCTACCGGAGAAAACCTGCGGGCCGCTCAGGAACTAGCTTGTCTTTTGCGCGGGCAGGGTTATTCTGTTGCCCGTGATATTCTCGAACGTAGTGAGGATGAAGCTCTGAACTACGCCCGACAGATGAATTATCGTTATCTGGCAGTGGTGGCTGGGGAGCATCAGGACATCGAATTGATCAAGCTGGCCAATGGGAATCGTGAAAAGCGGTCCTGGCAACAACTGCAAAAACTTGAGCTATAGTTATATAGATTTTAACCGCAGGTGACATCAGGTTGCCGGCATAACGGGAGCAAAATAGAGATATGGCCAATGTAATTATCGTCGGGGCCCAATGGGGCGATGAAGGCAAGGGGAAAGTAGTTGATATCTATACGGAATACGCACAGGAAGTCGTGCGGTTTCAAGGGGGGAATAATGCCGGACATACCCTGGTTGTCGGTGATGAGAAGACTGTTCTTCACCTGATTCCATCCGGAATTCTCCATGAAGGGAAACGCTGCATTATTGGTAACGGGGTAGTTCTTGACCCGAAAGTTTTTCTTGAAGAGATCGATGGCCTGAAGAAAAAGGGTTATTTGAAAGACGACAGTCAGCTGATGGTCGATGGCGCTGTTAACCTGATTATGCCCTATCATAAAATGATCGATGTCGCCCGGGAGCAGAAGTCGGGCGCGAAAAAGATCGGCACCACCGGTCGTGGGATAGGGCCAACCTATGAAGATAAGGTCGGCCGTCGGGGCATCCGTTTTGCCGATCTGCTCAAGCCAGAAACCTTCAAGCGTAAACTGCATGAGGTGTTGCCGGAGAAGAACTTTTTTCTCGAGCAGTTCCTCGGCGAGAAGCCCTGTTCTGAAGAAGCCATTGTCGAAGAATATCTCGGTTATGCTGAGCGCTTGCGCTGCTATCTCGGGCGCGCCTCGACGACTCTTGATAAGGCAATAAAAGCGGGCCACAATGTTCTGTTTGAAGGTGCACAGGGGAGTCTGCTCGATATTGACCATGGGACTTACCCCTATGTCACATCTTCCTCAACCATCGCTGCCGGTGCCTGTACCGGCGCTGGGCTTGGCCCGCATCTGATCGATGAAGTCATCGGTATCTCGAAGGCCTACGTGACCCGCGTCGGTGAAGGACCATTCCCGACTGAGTTGAATGATGAGATGGGTGAAACCTTACGTGCGGCCGGCAATGAATTCGGGGCAACGACTGGACGCCCAAGGCGCACTGGCTGGTTGGATATCGTTGCTCTGCGTGAAGCGGTGCGGACGAACGGCTTGACCGGGATTGCGCTGACCAAAATGGACGTTTTGAATGACCTTGAAACGGTCAAGGTTTGTACGGCATATCGCTATGGCGAACAACTGCTGGAAGAATTTCCTCAGGACTATGATGTGTTGAAAGACTGCACCCCGGTTTATGAAGAAATCCCCGGCTGGCTAACCGATATCAGCACGCTGAGTTCCTATGAGGAACTCCCTGTGCAGGTGATCGATTATGTCGAAAAAATAGAGGCCTGGACTGGCTGTCCGGTGGTCATGGTTTCGGTCGGCCCAAGGCGTAATGAGACCCTGATGCGGAGCAATCCTTTCACGAAAAAAAGCTGAGGAAAAGGGTTGACGCCTCAGTATGATTCACGTATAAAAGGTCTCCGTTGTTTGGGCCGGTAGCTCAGTTGGTAGAGCATCTGACTTTTAATCAGATGGTCGTGGGTTCGATCCCCCCCCGGCTCACCATTTAAATGTAGCATCC
>JAPHSA010000306.1 GCA_026193235.1 Deltaproteobacteria bacterium
GTGATCTGGATAACCGGGGATGACGAGTCGTGATAAGCGAGCCATGCGAGACAGGATAATGAAAGATAGAGTGGCGTAGAAGATTAAATGGTAATATGTCCCCCGATTTCAAAAATTACCACAAAGCCCAGCAAATGATTAACGAAATGGGAGAACTTTTCCGGTAGTCTTGTTTTCTTCTTGTTTTGCACTGAAGTTTAATGGCTGACTCATGGCCTCGTGAAAGTCATCAACTTTGTGCCAGAAGAGCTCCACCATGCGATTCATCCTGGCAATCGGATGTTTGTATTTATTGAGCTCACATTCCAGAGTGAATTGAATACCCCGCGCCCGCTGTTGAAATCTTTCCGGGTAACTGTTGATCTCCTGATCAATGATCTCTTGACGTAAGACTTCAAATTGACGAGGGTCATGTTCATAAAGATTTTCAAGACTGCGTAACTTCTTTTCTAACTCACCATGATTCAAGAGCATAAAACAGCCTCCTTCATCAGAAATTTCAAATAAAAATTAAACAATATCAGGATGATATGAAGATAATATCAAATTTTTTCTAGTTATCAACCAATTGATCCATGCGGCGCAATCAGAACAACTTAGGTACTATGGAAGGATATTCGGAAATAATTTCCCAGTCTGACACCCCTGGCACAAGTCACGACATAAATCTCTTTTTTGAAATACTTGGTCGGAAAAATCAATTTTTCTTTAAGTCGTTTCTGGCCACTGTTTGGCTGTTTTGTCTCCTCTTTTATTTCACAATAATACAACCAACAATCTAGACATTTATTCCACACATTTTTACTGCAATTAAATATTTATGTTTTACTAATACTTAACTTCTCAGTTCAATACTGGCCTTCGTACCAAGTAAAAAACAATGGCTTAGCCTATTTTGGCTGAGTCTTTTGTTTTTCAATCTGCCTCTTTGTTGTTATTCCGATAAAAACTGTATCAACTTCCGGTTCAGTTCCAGCAACTTTGGACGAATGGCATCCATATCCCTTTTCGCCCAGACCGGGGAGTTCATCCCTCTGTCCGGACCAGACTCCGGGGAGTAAAGCTGGATATTCCGGAAGCTGGTCTTAATCACTCCATCCTGGGCGTCGATTCTCATACTGAAGGACACCTGCCAGTTACCCTTCGTTACACAATCAGCCCATGAGCAAGGATAGTCAATCTGACCATTCCCGCTCATTAGCCCTGCGTTCTGGTCGGCAAAAGCAATTGGATCGGGTTGAGCTGTGAAGTGTTTTTCCATCCATTGCTTTGTCGACTCAAGAATCTGTTGTTGGGTCCGCCCCGGTATTTCATTGGTGACATGGATCGTCTTTTCCGAATCTGCAATACGGGTCATACTGCCAGCACAGCCGGTGATCAGAATAATAAAGACAATGACAATAATATGTTTCAGCACCTGAGTAACCTCCAAAAACAAATCTAAAAAATGATGGGTAACTGCTGCTGTCAATTATATCCGCAACTGAGGTCCCTGTCCTGCTCTGGATATAACAATATCCACAAAAAAGGATCGGCTGCCCTCAATTATGTTATGGATAAATGAAATGCTGGAGAAAAGAACCCTTGAATTCACTGTTTCAGGGCGGTAATATCTGCGATGTTTACTGAACAATTTCATACTCAAGGAGTCACCGATGAAATTTGCCTCTGTTTTCTTACTGACCGCTCTACTGTTCTTACTGACATGGTCTTCGGCCCTTGCTGAAACCCGTTATGTGTCAGATTTGTTAGTCGTCACAGTGAGAGACCAAAAAGGCGATACCTACAATGTCCTTGAAACCCTGATTACCGCGACCCCGGTTGAAATTCTGGAGGAAGATAAAAACTACGTTAAAGTCACAACACCCAAGGGAACTGAAGGTTATATCCGCAAACAATATATTACCAAGGAGCTCCCGAAAGCGCTGCAGATCAAAAACTTAAAAAATGAAGTCGCTGCGCTCCAGCAGCAACTCACTCAAATACAGCAAAGCTCAAAAGAAAGCCTTGATGCCGCCGGTGTCCGTCAAAGTAAAATTGACACCTTGACTCAGCAGTTAAAGTCAACTCAACAGGAGCTGGAAAAGACCGCTCTTGAATATCAGCAGCTCTTGAAAAACTCGGAAAACGTTCTCAATCTGTCGAACGAGAATGAACAACTGATTGAGCAGAACAATCTCCTGAACAGCGAGCTGATGATTCTCCGTGAAGAAAATCAGAACTTTCACCGCTCCAACATGATTCAGTGGTTTATTGCCGGGGCTGGAGTCTTTTTCGGTGGCTGGCTGATTGGTATAATTTCGCGCAAAAAGAAACGTGGTTATTCCAGCCTCTAAAATCATCTCCCTCGGATGAGGCAAATCCCCCCGCCGAGGGTCTCGATAAAATTCTGCTGTAAATCGCCTGTTCTCCCCCTCAGGTTCAATTCACAAAAACCATTAAAATGCTTGATTTATTACAATTATAAGATATTTTTATATGTAATTATATATTCATTCGGGGCTTTCTACTATGCGCGAAAAGCAACAGCAGCAACTACGTGAATTATTGAGCAAGCGGTCCTTAAGCTCCCGTGAACTGATGCAAGGACTCAGCGTCAGCCAACCGACCCTTTCCCGCTTGATTCAGAGCATGAGCCACGAAGTAGTCACTATGGGAAAAGGGCGGGCAACCTGCTATGGCTTACCCAGAAAAATCCACAACCGCTCAAGCTGCTTGCCAATTTACACCATTGATCCGCGTGGTGATGTACATACCTATGGCCAACTGACCGCCCTCCAGGGGGGACAGTACTGGTGGGAAAGCGCAACAGGAACCGGCGAAGCATTTAACCAGATCCCCTGGTTTTTAGAGGACCTTCTGGTGACAGGGTATAGCGCCCGTACATTTGCCCAGCAGCAAAGTGAAGCCCTGCAACTACCACGCAGGCTTGCAGACTGGAATCCTGAGGACAAATTATTCGCAGCAAGCAAGTACGGGGAAGATCAGGTCGGTAACCTTTTGATCGGTGAAGATTCTCTCGCCCGCTATTTAGCCAAAGCCCGGGAGTTGCCGCCAGCAATTGAAGCAAAAGATCAACTGTGGAAATACCCTCAGCTGGCCCAACAAACTCTTGCTGGAGAATTAAATTCTGCTTTGGTCAGAGGCGAACAGCCAAAGTTTTCCATCTGTGTTCTCGAGCAGGGTACGCCATATCATATGCTCATCAAATTTTCACCAGCGGTTGACAGCCACGAAGCACGACGTTACTTCGATTTACTTATCTGTGAACATCTGGCCCTGGAAGCAGTTCGCACGGCGGGTCATAATGCTGCCCGATCAAGAATTGTGATAGCAGGCAGTCAGGCCTTTCTTTGTCTGAAACGTTTTGATCGTCGTGGCCCCCTCGGGCGTCTCCCTTCAATTTCCCTGAAATCATTAAACATGCGCATTAACTTCCCCTGTGACAGTTGGGTCGCTGCCTCACAGAGGCTCGAGAAATGTGAAATGATCAACGCGAAAGACGCACGGAAGCTGCGCTGGCTGGCGTTGTTTTCAGATCTGGTTGGCAATACTAACCAGCATTTTCAAAATATTTCACTTATCCCCCATCAGCAGAACTTCTATATTCTTGCACCCATCTATGGGATTCGCCCGACACTCTACGAACCAATTGCCGGAGAAGTTCCGCGGCGCTTATTCACTCCTCCTGCACTACGGAATGAAGTGGTCCCGGAATTACCAAGTGCCATGGAAGCCGCCATTTTTTTCTGGAAAAGTGCGGCTGTTGACGAACGCATCTCCACTGAATTCAGGCAGATCTGCTATGAAAATTGTGAGTTACTCAAACTTCAGCACCATGGGCCGCAGCTGATTGTCTAGTTTTTTGCGGTTAAAGATTTAATTTTAGTTAACAAAATATTAAAATTATGGCAAGCTAACATAACTCTCGATAAAAGTCACAATCCCCCTCTGCCTCTATGAACCATGAAACAGGAAGAACTGATGAACGAACCCGTTCCAAAAATCCTTTTTGTCGATGATGAGATCAATGTTCTGAAGTCGCTAGAACGTCTCTTGCAGAATGAGGGCTGGGATTGCCATTTTGTCAACAGTGGAGCAGAAGCCCTGGGATTTCTAAAAACAGAGAAAGTCGATCTGGTCGTTTCTGATGTGATGATGCCGAAAATGGACGGGCTCCAACTGGTCTCTGAAATTCGTCAACTGTACCCTGAAATCGTTCGGATCTTTTTAACAGGCGAAGCAAAGCAGGAGAACATCGTCAAAGCTCTGGTCGAGGGCTATACCCAACAGATCATCCCCAAGCCCTGGATTGACCAGGAACTGAAAGAAATCATCCGCAGTGCCTTACGCCAGTGTACGCAGCAGAAAAAGCACAGTCTGGAGTTTCAGACCCTGATCAATTCAATCCCGCTGTTGCCTACTCTCCCTGAAAGTTACTCCAACGTGCGCTCCTGTATCGTTGACGATGAAGTTGATATAGAAAAAATGGCCAACTACATCAGTCAGGACGTCGCCATTGCCAGTGCCCTGCTGCACTGGGCTAACTCGGCTCTATTTGGCCAACGCTTCCAGGTTGACACTATCAAAAAGGCAATTGTCGTTCTGGGAACCGACATCGTTGAAAATCTGGTTCTTTCCGAAGCGGTAAATCGGACCATAGCTGAGCAGATTCCAGTGGTTGAAGGGTTCGATTTTGCCAAGTTCAAAAAGCATTCGATGGCCACAGCGGTCATTTCACGATTGCTGATCAAATCTCTGCATTTGACTGATTTCGTCCGCCATGATCGAGCGTTTGTAGCCGGATTATTGCATGACATGGGGAAATTAGCCGCAGTCAGCTTTTTTCCGGAGCAATTTGCAACCGCCATAGAAAACGCTAAAAAAAGGAGGTGTCCGCTCCCTGAAGCGGAGATTGCTGTTTACGGGACCCAGCATGCTGAAATTGGTGCTTTTCTTGCTGAATGGTGGGCCTTACCGCCATTTATCGTCAATGCCATCTGCTGGCACCACCAGCCACAATCAACCCCTGTGGAAGAAGACGTTATTGCTGCGGCACATGTCGCCAATTTATTGAGCTACCAGTTTCACTATGGCTCGAATGGAGGCACAACTGTGCGCGGTATTGCTGATGAGTATCGAATTAAATTCTATCTGACTGAAGAGGCCATTGAAATTCTCAAGACTGAAACCGACAAGACCTTCTCGGACCTCGTAAACTGAACGAACCGTTCCAGTACTTAAAAATACCAGCGCAGAAAAAAACCGCCACTCTCCCCTACCGAACCAAATTCACTTCGGATGACAGGCACGGCAGTCAGGGGGTCAACTTCTATCTTGCGCCCGGTCGTAAATGTCCAGAAGATATCCAGCTGAAAGTTATCAGCCAGGGAAAAAACCAGTTGTGGTCGCAGCATGCTGGAACGATCCTCAATGTTAAGAATAACCAGACCGTTGAAAGTGACCAGCGGATGAAACTGGTAACTCGGCCCCAGCAGCAGGTAGTGTCGCGCCAGCAAAAAACCCAACCCTTCCTGAATGGGAGCTGAAGCAGCTACGCGCTGATAATTCTGCGGACGCTTACTGCCATAACCGTTGAACAGATATTCACCGATAAGCACCAGACCATTATCGAAGCGGTACCAGGCTTCAAGCGCAGCAATGCCAAAATGATCCTGCAAATCGCCACCGGGCTGAGCGACAGCCACCCCCCGATACCAACTCGCCTCGCCCTTAATACCAACCTTACCGATTTCACCTGCCAGACCAAGCCCGAACATTGCCCGATCCCGTAAACGCCCAGCTAAAATCAGCAGATCAATATTATTGAGATTCTCACCTGCAGTCAGCAGGTAGCTGTTGTGATCACTTTCGTCGCCAAAAACCGCAACTGCACCCAATTGACCGGCCATACCAAAATACTGAGTTATTTTGATGGCATCTACTCCGGGACGTACATTCAGATCAAGCGCATCGGGCGGGAAAGGAGCAATAACATCAAGAGGCGAAAACAGGCTGATGCGGCCGAAGCCAATCGCCTGTCGGCCCACTGACCAGGAGAAGCTTTCCGTATGCGAATGCAGGTTGAAGCGATCGAGCTGCAGTTGACCACTCAGATGGTCGTTTTCATGCCAGATCTTTTCCAGATCGAAGCGACGATTGATTCTATAGTTCGGCAAAGCGACTGATTCCGGCCGATTTGCCCAGAGCAGTTGTTGCTCCAGTGAAAGCTCAATACCGGGACCTTCTTTTAGCCGCCCTGCCAGGTCGATACGCAAGCGATTTGTGGACA
>JAPHSA010000007.1 GCA_026193235.1 Deltaproteobacteria bacterium
ACTGATCCGCGTGGCGCCATAAAAAGCTGCTGAACAAGAGAATCAGCAGTAATGCCAGCGCCGCCCGAAAAAGAAATTTTTTCATTGTGTCCCATTCGTCAGGATATCAATCATGTCTGGTCATATAGTAGCACTAGTTTGACAGGTTGCATTGTGTCTAAATACACAAGGTCATCTGCTCGGTTCTGTGTGCGCAGGCTTAAAGAAATTTCTTGATAAATTGAGGGGAAGTGAAGTAAACACAAGGTCGAAATTTATTGGGGCAGAATTTAATGGCAAAACAGCTTGCTCACCTCCGTCACAGCCTCGTTTTCTGGCGCAACCTTGTGCAGCTCGGTTTTCTGCTCTGGTGTCTGTATATGGGTTTTCAGCTCTCACGTTTTGTTGAACACTTCATCAGCAAAGGGGAAGCCCCATTCGTCACCCGTCATCCTGGGGTTGAGGCCTTTCTGCCGATCGGTGCGTTGGTCAGCCTCAAGAACTGGCTGTTCAATGGCGTTATCGACCCGGTTCATCCCGCAGCACTGATCCTGTTCCTGACCTTCCTCGCGATGGCTTTATTAACGCGAAAATCATTCTGCTCCTGGATCTGCCCTGTAGGAACGCTTTCCGAGCTGCTCTGGCGTAGTGGGGAAAGCCTGACCGGCCGTAGAGTCAAGCTCTGGGGCTGGTTGGATATTCTTCTGCGCAGCGCAAAATACCTGCTGCTGTTTTTTTTCCTTAAACTGATTTTATTCGGGATGCCCGCTCAGGCGCTCAAGGGTTTTTTATCCACCCCTTACTGGGCGGTCAGCGACATTAAGATGCTACACTTCTTTACCAACCCCTCAACGCTCAGTGTCGTGATTGTCCTGTTCCTGATGGTTCTATCTTTTTTTATCCGCCAATTCTGGTGCCGCTATTTGTGCCCTTACGGCGCCATGCTCGGGTTTTTCAGTTTTCTGAGCCCGTGTCGGATTACCCGTGACGTCAACGGCTGCACCGCCTGCGGCAACTGTGACCGGGCTTGCCCGGCATCAATAGCTGTATCCCGCAAGCAACAAGTCTGCTCCATGGAATGTACCGGATGTCTGAGCTGTGTTCAGAATTGTCCCGAGCATCAGGTTCTTGGAATGGGGGTGGTCAGTAGCCGACGGTTTATGCCAAGCTGTCTGTTTCCGCTGCTGGTCCTGCTGATCTTTGCCCTCGGTGTAGCGTCCGGGATGTTCAGCGGACACTGGCACAGCACGCTCAGCTACCGCGATTACGCCCAGTTAATTCCTCTGCTCGACCGCTTTTAGCTGGTGCCATTGCTCTCAATGGATAGTTGGGAGCCCTGGCTCTGGACCGTTCAATTTTAGTTGCTCCTTAGACCACCATGGTTATGAGTGAAACTAAGAGGAGCGCCCCTGTCAAACAACGCCAAACTACGAGAAGCTTGTTGGCGACCTTGCAGGGGCCTACTCCCGCCGGATCAACATTCTCAACATCGATTGGTCTATTAAGTCCTATTGGATATTCTGGCGTAAAAGTTCTGCGAATGTGGACTCATTACGAGTAGACTTTTTTAAAAATACCCCGACAGCTGACGGGGTGTTACCGCTTTTCTAAGTTACCGGAAGCAGGCTAACCGGCTAGCCAACCCCTGTATGGCAGGACATGTGAAAAACTTCCGGCCTTAATTCTACTGATTTAAGCTGGTTAGCCTCATCGGTTTACCGCTTCTCGCTGCTGCAAATGTCCTGTCACTGCTTTTAGACACCTAACAGACCAAATCTGCCTGTCTGAATCGCTTAGTTTTGACAAAATAGTGCTGTCCCGACTGGAGTTTGCAGGAGCACTGCCTGGTGAGCGGCAAGGGTAGTTTTCAGTCCCGGGGGTATGTTGTAGAGAGGGAGGGTCATCCTGCGTAGTCGTACCTCTCAATCAGAGAAAAATCAATCCGCCGGCGCCAAAGTTCAACCTTTGTAACCTTCACTTTGACCCGCATCCCGACCCTGAACTCGGTGCGGCGACGGTCGCCGATCAGCGCCATGGTGGACGGATCGAAATGGTAATAATCGTGCGGTAATGTGCGCACATGGACCAGGCCTTCGACATAGACATCATCCAGCTCGACGAAAAAACCGAACTCGGTCACCGACGAGATGATGCCGTCTAATTCTTCACCCAAGCGCCCCGCCATCACCTGGCAGCGGCGCAGGTCGACCAGGTCGCGTTCCGCTCGCATTGCCCGACGCTCTTTGGCGGAACAATCAAGGCCGAGTTTGACCAGTTGGCTTCTGGACAGCGAGGCCGATTTGGGTTGCTCGGACAGTGCCAGTTTCAAAACCCGGTGGACAAGCAGGTCGGGATAGCGTCGGATCGGTGAAGTGAAGTGGCAGTAGCAGTCGGCAGCGAGACCGAAATGACCGCTGTTAAGCGGTGAATAGCAGGCCTGCTGCAAACTGCGCAGCAGTTGCTGGTTGACCAGCCGGGCTTCCGGTTTTTCGGCAATGTCGACCAACAGTTGCTGCAATGCCTGCTGCACTTTTTTGCCCAGTACCAGCCCCACTCCGCACCCGGCTGCGAGCTGTTGCAGCTCCTGCAACTTCAAGGGGTCGGGCGCTTCATGGATGCGGTAGAGCAGCCCCCAATCCCTCCCGGTCAAATAATCAGCGACGGCTTCGTTGGCCGCCAACATGAACTCTTCGATCAGTCGATGCGCCATGGTGCGTTCGGTTTTCACCAGATCGAATGGGGCACCGCTTTCGTCCAACAGGATTTCGACCTCGGGAAGATCCAAATCGAGACTGCCACGCGCCCGACGCATTTGGCCCAGAGCCTCAGCCAGTTCTGCCATTTGTTGCAGTTGTCGGATCAGGGCGATATCCAGCTGCGATTGATCCGGAGCATCCAGACAGGCCGCAACCTGTGTGTAGGTCAGCCGTGCGTAGCTGCGGATGACAGCCGGATAAAAGACGGATTCGAGGCGCGTGCCTTCCTGAGTGAACCGCAGCTCAGCAGTCATGACCAAGCGATCCTCGTCGGGGTTCAGAGAGCAGATGCCGTTGCTCAGCGCTTCGGGAAGCATTGGCAGGCAAAAACCGGGGAAATAGACACTGGTGCCACGTTCCATGGCATCGACATCGAGTGGGGATTGTAGCTCAACATAGTGCGAGACATCGGCGATGCAGATCCAGAGTTTGAAGGTGCCATCTGCTTGTTGCTCTAGTGTTACTGCGTCGTCAAAATCCCTCGCCGTTTCGCCGTCTATCGTCACCAGCGGGAGCTGGCGCAAATCGACGCGCTGGGCGATCTCTTCAGCGCCGATGCTGTCGGCCACTGCTTCGGCTTGAGCCAAAGCCGCGCTTGAGAAGCGATGGGGCAGGTCGTGGCTGCGGATTACGGTCTCAATATCCACCTGTGGGTTGTCCGCTGCTCCGAGCACCTCGATAATCTGTCCGCTAGCGGAGATTTCGCCCCGGGCGTATTGCCTGATCTCAACCTCAACGACATCGCCCGGATTGATTTCGTTATCTCTGTTGACCAGAATCTGGCCACCCAGTTTTTTGTCCAGCGGCCACACCTGTGCGCCCTTGCCGCGTTGCTGATAAAAACCGATCAGACGTTTATGCGCCCGTTGCAGGACTTTTAGCACCTTCGCATAGGGTCGTCGGTCGCGAGTTGAAAGATGACAGCTAGCCAACACCC
>JAPHSA010000021.1 GCA_026193235.1 Deltaproteobacteria bacterium
CGCGCCAAGCCCCCTGCCCTTTACTGCTAGCCACCCGACTCCCCATGAGTTAACAGCTAACGAGTTAGAGCAATTGGAAGAGCAGTTTTCAACAGCTGCACAACGGGCACTCAAGGTCGGGTTTCAGGTTGCTGAAGTTCATGCCGCTCATGGCTACCTGCTCCATCAATTTTTGTCGCCGCTAAGTAACCGTCGCACGGATGAATTCGGAGGCTCACTGGAAAACCGGATGAAATTACCGCTGCGCATTGCCAAAACTGTTCGTGACATCTGGCCGGACAATCTTCCGGTGTTTGTCCGCATTTCGGCAACGGATTGGGTTGATGGTGGGTGGAATTTGGAGCAGTCGGTAGAATTTTGTACGCAACTTAAAAAGCTGGGGATCGACCTGATCGACTGTTCTTCTGGTGGGCTGGTTGCTGATGCTGTCATCCCGGCAAAACCAGGATTTCAAGTCCCATTCGCTGCAGCCATCAGAACAAGTGTTGCCATTCCGTCCGCCGCTGTTGGCCTGATTACCGAACCATGGCAAGCAGAGCAGATTATTGCTGAAGGCCAGGCCGATGCCATCCTGCTTGGCCGCGAGTTGCTGCGCAATCCCTACTGGCCTCTGCAGGCCGCAAAAAAATTGGGAGTTGATGTCCGTTGGCCAGACCAATACCTACGGGCAAAACTTTAACGCACTGATTCCGCTAACGTTTTTGCAGAGACTCATATATTGCCACTGAAAGGATAATTCCGCCTCCTATAGCGACAGATAACTGAGGTATCTCCTGCATCACCAACCAGGCCAGAATACTGGCAATCAATGGTTGTGAACAACCGATCAAAGCAACTGATTTTGCCGGCAACTGTTTTAAACTGTAGGTCAATAATGTGTGAGCCGTTGCCGTACTCAAAACTCCCAGCATGAGGAGAACTGTCCAGTTGGTGCTCGACATCAAGGAAATTTTCGAAATGTCGATAAAGGGTAATAACATCAAGGAGACGGCGATAACCTGATGAAACATCAACCTGTCACTCGGCACACTGCTGTAATGATATTTCTGTATCAAATTACGCAGTGAGAATAATATCGCCGACATCACCCCCCAGAACACACCCTGAAAGACCGAACCACGGATATCTGTCACACTACTGCTCACCATCACAGCGACTCCAAGAAGGACAATCAGACCGGCAGAAAAATCTTTAAGCTTGAGTTTTTCTTTGATAAAAAAAGGCTCAAGTAAAATGGTTATAATCGGAAAGCTGAACAGCGAAAGCATGCCGACGGCAACAGTAGAAACCTGCATTGCATGGAAAAAAGTTGCCCAGTGAAGCCCAAGGAGTATTCCCAGAGCATAAACTCCTAAGAATTGATTGACACATTGCAACCGTAAAGGCCGTCTTCTAAAGCGGCAGAAAAGCAGAAAAGCACCAACCGCAATGAGACTTCGCAGCTGGGTTATGGAGGTGGCGTCGAGGGGAATCAACTTGGCAAAAAGACCATTTAAAGACAGGAGAAAAACTGCGAGATAGAGGCTGGACAGCCCGTGAAAATATCTGGTCATAGTAACCCTGGGGAAACCCGAAAAGTTAAGCGTCGGTTGTGACCCCGGAACCAAGCAGAAGAAACAACCAGAAGATGCAAAAGAGCAACCCCGCAAGGCTAATTCAATAACCATACAAGGGGAAACCGATCCGGCCCGTCTAGCTGAGGGCCAACTGACAATACTTTTTCATATATCTGTGAACACCTGCCAACGGATTTCAAAAAACTCATCTTGACCTCCGTATCAGAGACTCGTCGCAGAATCTGTAGGGAAAAATAAAAATTAATTAGACTGGTGATTAATATCGAATAACTGCAGCGAGGATCAAGAACATCTCTTAGTCAGGTCAAGGAGGTTATTGAGGCCTTTTTTCGAGTTGGATCAGCAGACCCTTAAGTTGCTCTATCTGTTGCGTTAATTGTTGATTAGTTTCGCTTAAGCTTTCAATCTCTTGCGATAATTGCAGGTTATCTTTTTTCAACACACTTAAATCCAGCTCTTGCTGAGCTAATACTTCAGTGTTTTTTTCAACTTGGGATTTACGCTGATCCAGTTCCAGAGCATAAAGAATAATCGTTCCCGCACGGGTGGCCCAATCACTGTCAGGGTAATCTTTTTTAAATTGCTGTAACTGATCGATCCGATTAGTCGCTTGAAAAGCATCAAACGCACGGGTGAAACCCAATTGATCCTGAGGTACAGCCTGTTTCACCTGTGTGAATAAAGGAGCACATGAAGCCAAAACAAAGACAGATATGAGGAGCAATAAAGATTTAAGCACTATCTTCGACTCTCGAGCATGTAGTTACTCCCTTTCTGAATTTTTAAATATTCTTTCAACCGCGCACAATCCTGGCTGAAGGCCAGACGTGAAGGATATTCATAATGATCTGAGGGAATGACCGCAATAGAAATTGTCATCAACGGGAAAGTCCGTTTAACCCCGTATCGATCCTCTCCGACAAAAGCTCCAGCCTTACGGTCCTCAGCATTATAAAAAGACGGAGCCATTTTATCAAAAGCCTCGATCATTTTCTGGGCAAGAAATTCGCCTGAGTCTATGGTGCTGAGAACGACATAATCATCGCCACCAATATGCCCAACAAGATCTTCCGGTGAGCCATATTGGCCAACGACCTGCTGAATTAACTCCCCAACCTTTGCCAGGACATCACTCCCTGCTTTATAGCCATAGCGATCACTGTAAACCTTGAAGTTATCCAGATCAATATAGAGATGACAAAAGGGGTCGCGTTTACTGATCCGCATGTCTATTTCACGGTCAAGCGCCAGGTTACCCGGCAGAAGGGTCAATGGGTTGGCATCAAGATGCAACTGTTCAAGCTCACGTAATTTTGTTCCCATCCTGGTAAAATCGTGGGCCAGTTGAGAAAACTCGTCATTTCCAGTTAAAGCTGGTCGATGCTCAAATCGTCCGGCAGATATATTTTCAGTTGCATGCTTAAGTGCCCTGACCGAACGATGGATACTTAAGATAACAGTCAAGGAAGCTGGCGCAGACAAACAGATCCCAATTAAAGTCAGTAACATCGTCATCTGAAATGCGTCACCAGTGTGTTTGGATAGTTGAGCTAGATCAGCATTGATGGTCTGCTGTTGCTGCTGCCGGAATTCGGCCAGATAGTTAAGCAGTTGAATGCGCAGTGGCACACTAATCTCATTGGATATTTTTTGCGCCTGCGTCCAGTTTTCAAAAAATAAAGCTTCTGATAATTGGTTGTCTGCTTGGCGATAACTTTCAACAAGCTTGATCAGATTCTGTAAATGGGGCGTTGATGGAAAGCGATTCAACGCAAGCGCATAGCGGGTAAATTCGCCATTACGATTCAGACGTAATTCGCTTAAAGCAGGGTCACGTAAAATCAGTAACTGCTTTTCAATATTTTCCTGAGCCAAAAGGTTCTGCTGGAGATCGCGAACCAACTCAAATGAACGGAATTCAACATTAACCAGTTGTTCTGTCTGCTGTGTTTGCTGGTGCATACGCGAGAGTGCAAACCCAACGGCCGAAAGACTGAAGATTAGGATCACCAGGTAACCGATGATTACTTTTTTGGTGACTGTCGAAAAAAGACCAAACATCTACTGATCAACTCCGATGTTGGAAGAGACTGGAATAATACTACAAAAAGGGTGATTCAGCAAAAATGTCAGCTTTCATTGTTGGCATCGGAACAAACAGAAAAACGCCCCTAAAGGCGCTTTCAAATGGCTGGGAATCAAAGCTACAAGCCCAAATAGGCTTTTCTCACATCATCATTGGACAGCAAGTTATCAGCTGAATCAACCAGAGTAATCCGACCGTTCTCCATGACATAACCGCGGTCAGCCAGTTTAAGTGCCTGATTGGCATTCTGTTCTACAAGAAAAATCGTGGTGTTACTCTCTTTATTAATCTGGCGAATGATTTCAAAAATCTGCTTAATAATCAACGGAGCCAGGCCGAGTGAAGGCTCGTCAAGCAGCAGCAGCCGAGGTCGGGCCATCAATGCACGTGATATGGCCAGCATCTGCTGTTCTCCGCCCGAAAGTGTTCCTCCCAGCTGGGTTCGGCGTTTCTCCAGGATGGGAAACAAAGTCATGACGTAGTTCATATCCTGTTGGATCAAGCGTTTGTTCTTACGCAGAAAAGCACCCATCTCAAGATTTTCCTGAACCGTCAAATCAGGAAAAATCCGGCGGCCCTCTGGAACCTGGACGATACCCTTTTGGACAATTTTATCAGCAGAGACGTTCTGTATCGGATCACCATCAAGCAGGATTTCACCATGCCGCGGGGGTGTAATTCCACAGATAGACATCAGGGTCGTTGTTTTTCCAGCCCCATTAGCCCCGATCAGAGCGACAATTTCGCCTTCTTTGACCTCGATGGAGACATCCTTCAACGCTTGGATATTGCCATAAAAGGTTTGAATATTCTGAATCTTAAGCATCGACCTCTTCTCCCAGATAGGCTTCGATAACCTTTGGGTTGTCCTTTATTTCCTGGGGACTTCCTTCAGCGATCTTTTTACCATATTCCATAACATAGATAGGGTTGGAGATATTCATAACCAGTTTCATATCATGCTCAATCAAAAGGATAGCAATCTGCTCTTCAGTGCTGATCTTACAGATCAGCTGATCAAGGTCTGATGTTTCCTGCGGGTTCATTCCCGCAGCTGGCTCATCTAACAACAGCAGAAATGGGTCGGTTGCCATGGCCCTGGCGATTTCCAAGCGCCGTTGAGCGCCGTAAGGCAAATTTTTGGAAAACTCGTTCGCAAAATCCTCCAGACCGACTTTTTCAAGCAACTGATAACTGGACTCGACAATAAACTGCTCCTCTTCAAGAACAGCCTTACCTCGAACAATCGATCTGAAAATTCCGGATTTGGTGCGGCAGTGGCGGCCAATCATGACATTTTCCAGAACTGTCATGTCAGAAAATAAGCGAATATTTTGAAACGTCCGTGCCAAACCCATTTCGGTGACTTTATTTGGCTTCAGGCCATTTAAACGACGGGTTTCCAAACCTTTGGGGTGCAGCAGGATATCCCCTTTGGTTGGATTGTAAATTCCGGTGACGCAATTAAAAAAAGTGGTTTTCCCGGCACCATTTGGACCAATCAAAGCGGCAATTTCGCCTTCATGAACTTCGAGCGACACACTATCGACGGCCCGCAGGCCACCGAAATCCATCGTTAGCCCCTTAACTTCAAGTAACTTATGTTTTTTTTCAGCCATTGTCGGTTTTTTCCTTCGTACCTTTATATTCGTACGTCTGTCTCAGATTACTGATAATACCCTGAGGACGGAAAATCATCATCAACACCATCGCGGCCCCGAAGGCTAGCATCCGGTATTCGGAGAAGGCCCGCATATACTCGGGAAGCAGAATCAAAATAAACGCCCCAAGGATAACCCCGAGAATCGAGCCCATGCCACCCAGCACAACAATCGAAAGGATGATTGCTGATTCCATAAAGGTAAAACTGGCAGGGTTGATAAAGGTCGTCTTAGAGGCGAAAAGAACCCCGACCATGCCGGCCCAAAAAGCACCGAGGGCATAGGCCGATAATTTAGTCTTTGCCATATCAATACCCATGGCCACACAGGCAATTTCGTCTTCACGCAGGGCGATCCAGGCACGACCGATCCTGCTGTTTTTCAACCGGTTGGTGATCAGAATGGTGAAGATGACCATTGCAATCATAATGTAATAGATATAAATGGTGGAATTTGCCAGGCTCAGATCCATACCGAAGAAGCTTGGCCTGTCAATATTGGCAATTCCACTCGGACCGAACGACAAGGCATCCCAGTTTTCCATGACGACTTTGAAAATCATCCCGAAACCCAATGTCACAATGGCCAGATAGTCGCCGCGGAGACGCAATATTGGAAAACCGAGAACAACGCCCAATAAGCAACCGAGAACTCCGCCAATAGGCAGTGTAATCCAAAAACCGAGATCAAAATGATGATTCAACAACGCATAGGTATAGGCCCCGACGCCGAAAAAAGCGACATAACCGAGATCGAGCAGCCCGGCCAGCCCGACACTGATATTCAACCCAAGGCCCAATACCACATAAATCAATGCTGAAATCATGATGGTACTCTGGTAAGTATCAAAAACAAGTGGGAAAATCAGGATCAGAACCAGGATGACTCCCATCGCCTTATAGCGGAAGTTCATATCTTCAAGCAGCAGTTGAAGTTTAGTGCGGGTATCGCCACCCTCTTCAGCAACCTTGGTCCTGGCCTGCTTCCGTGACAGCATATAGCGCCAGAGATAAGAGAGGATAAAGCTCCCGATAGCTACCCAGACGAGATTCATCCAGCGCCAGATAACCACCTGATCCATCGTATTGACACGCACAACCATCAGTGGAAAAGTCAGAAAGACAAACCAGATGGACACCAAAATTGATTTTTTAAAATCCTGTAGCATATCCGTCACCGTTAAACCTTTTGCTTGCGTGCTTTACCTAGAATTCCGGAAGGACGCAGGATCAGGATGAGAACCAGCAAGCCAAAGGTAAAAACATCCTCATAATCACTGGAGATATATCCGGCAGCAAAACTCTCGGCCCAACCGAGGACCAGGCCACCCAGCACAGCTCCAGGGATGGATCCAATGCCACCCAGAACCGCAGCTGTAAAAGCTTTGACCCCGGCGAGAAAACCGATATAAAAGTTGACCTGACCAATGTAGGATGCGACGAGAACCCCGCCAATTGCTGCCAGGGCAGAGCCAATCACAAAGGTCAGTGAAATAATCCGGTCAACATTAACCCCAACCAGCCGAGCCATGCTCATATCCTGCTGCGTTGCCCGCATCGCTTTTCCAACCTTGGTCTTCTTGATCAATAAGGTCAGCAGAATCATGGTGATAAACGTTGTCACCAAAATCACCAGCTCAGGAGAGCCGATGATGTGCGCAACCGGCTCCATGAATGCGAATTCAGGGATCAGACGGGGAAATGGGAGAAAGTCGGAAGTCTGAGCGAGAAGGACATAGTTTTGTAAAAAAATCGACATCCCGATAGCGCTGATCAATGGTGAGAGCCGTGGCGCTCCGCGTAACGGGCGATAAGCAATTTTTTCCAAGGTATAGCCGTAGGCACTTGCATAAATCACGGCAATAACGCCAGCTAAAATCAGAATTGAGACACCACTTAACCCATAGATGGTGCAGACCCCGGCTACAATCAACGCAACAAAGGCGCCAATCATATAAATTTCCCCGTGGGCAAAATTAATCAACTGGATAATACCGTAAACCATGGTGTAACCCAGAGCGATCAAGGCGTAAATACTTCCTCGAGTCGTACCACCAAGGAAAAGTTCAAGAAAATATTCCATAAATAACAACCGATTGTGGTGGAAAATGTCGAATTAAGTTTCTATCGACTTTATTTGCAGTGATGTGCAGCAGCAAACATAACAAGAGCTGCAGACAATTTTAGTCTCTAACAAAGTTTCAGGGGACTGGTAGGACTACCAGCCCCCTGAAAGGGATTACCAAGAACGGCGAAAAGAGACCATCGTCGTTCATTCAAAGGTTAGCTTATTTGAGTTCGGTGAAAGCGCCATTCTCAACTTTGTAAACTGAGAAGCCAACACCTTCGGCATCACCTTTGCTGTCAAACTTGATATTACCGACTGGAGTTTCAACATACTCGCTGCGCAGAGCCTTGGTAACGGCATCGTAATCGGTTGAACCGGCTTTTTCGATAGCATTCAGCAAAGCAAGCGCTGCCGAGTAACCTTCTTGGAAAAACGCGCCCGGCTCAGCGCCGTACTCAGCTTTAAACTCAGCGGTTGCTGCAGCATTGAGTGGAATGCTGGAAAGATCACGTGGACCGGTCACATAAGCACCATTCGCGGCATCACCAGCAACTTTAAGGAAACTGTCATCTTTAACTCCATCATCAGAGATAAAAACAGTCTTCAGACGCTTACGCTTCATCTGTGAAACCAGTTTGGAAGCTTCAGGATGGTAACCACCAAAAATCAGCGCTTCAGCATTCTCTTTACGAACCTTCTGAACGATGGAAGAGTAATCCATGGCGCCCGGGGTGATGCCTTCAAACAGAACCACTTCTACCTTGCCAGACTCATCCAGATATTTTTTGGCAAAATCGGCAAAACCTTTACCGTAGTCACCCTTGTCATGCAGGACAGCAACTTTCTTTACACCAAGCTTGTTAATGGCAAAATCAACAGCCATTTTTGCCTGCATATCATCTGAAGCAATGGTACGGAAAAAGTTAGGATAGTCACCACTCTGGGTTAGCGGTGGATTGGTTGCCGATGGCGACATAACTGGGATCTTTGCATCTTTGTAAATACCCAGAGCAGCTTTGGTTGCCCCTGAGCAGATATGGCCCAGAACAACATCAGCACCATCTGTTACCAGCTTAGTTGCTGTGTTGGTAGCAATTTCAGGTTTACACTGATCATCCTGAATCAGCAGTTCAACTTGCTTACCTAAAACACCACCTTGGGCATTAATTTTCTTAACTACCAACTGAGCAGCTTTCATAGCCGGGATTCCGTAAGGAGCCAGGTCACCGCTGTGGGGACCGGCGACGCCAAGTTTAATGGTGTCAGCAGCGAATCCAGTCACGGCCATGCTCAACACGAGGGCCAAAGTTGAAAGCAAGACGGTCAGTTTTTTCATAAGAGTGCCTCCTGATCATTTAATAAGGTTGGGAAAAACAATGATTTTACGAATATGTAGGTATAATTGAAACGGTTGAAGCGGTCAAGAGAAAGTTATCATAAGTAAAATTAATGCCTTGTACTGAATCGAACAATAAATTTGCATCCATTCACAGGAAGTTAATCTCTCAACTGTTTTTTCATTTCATCAATCATAATAGTTATTTTTGACTGCGCAGCGACCAGTCGGGCAAGCTTCTGCAGTTCAGCATAAAATTTTTCCAAATTTTCTGTATTTAACTGTGGCCCGACAACGGCGAAAGCCTTCTCAACCTGGGTAACTCCAAACTTGCCAAGATGATTTGCCGCAATCGTTTTGAAGATCGCCAAAGCATGCTGGCGCTGGCCCTCCTGCTGCCGCTCTTGAGAACGAACAGCTGCCTCTTCCTGTTGGTGTCGACCCTCCAGCAACAACTTGCGGGTTCGTTGCCAGATCGGCCCAAGGTCAGCAGAACCCATCAAATCGGCAAGAACCAGTTCATCTCCACTGCGGATTTCTAACACATCGAGTTTCGCCCCGGGAAAACGCGCAACCGAAGTGGCCAGATCTGCAGTCGGTTCGAGCTCTGTCAGCCCATCATGGGAAAAACCAAGTGCGAAGCCCTGATCATAAAAAATCAACGCCGTCTGATCTTCAGCATAAACGCGTAAACACACGGTTAATCCCTCATCCTTTATCTGTTGCAGTTGTGCACGAACATCAAATTGACTGAGGTCTAAACCCTTTTGCAAATAACGCCCATGAAGTAACGCATGGATCCCAAGCACCAGGTCAGAGGACAAACGATAAATGTTCAATACAGCATGCCCTAAAATCGAGACTTCAAATATTTTTGCAATCGCATCGTAGGCAATCAGGCGCTCAGTGTCGTCCTGGTTAACAAAAACAGAACTGATCAACTTACCAGCGTTAAACAGGATAACACCGGCACCCTGTAGCGCATCAAAGCACAGATAACCGGTAAAGGTTCCAACCCGCAATTTTTCCATCGCTTCAGGAAGATTAATGCGCGCCGGGTTGACCTTCTGTCTGACTGGGTTGCCACGCGGCAAATGAATCATAAACTGTCACTCCAAATCATCACTGTTCTTATTCACAAGACATACACAGACTAATCTAAAAACAATCCATCAAACTGTCAATCAAACAGACTGAATTCAAGTCTTTTCGAATGACTGAAAATTCTATTCCTGGATTTGTTCCCATAATTCATAGGTCGCATTCAGTTGCTCTTTCAATTCCATATGTTCAAGACTGACCTGCCGCCAGAGATCTTGATTCTGATACGTTTCCGGGTCGGCCATGGACAGCTCCAGTTCACCTAAACGAACTTCCAACTCTTCTATGGTCTTTTCTGTTGACGCTAAGGCCTTCTGCCGTTTTTGTTCCAGGCGTTGTTGCTCCTTGCGCGCAGTATGTGCCTGCACCCGCGCCTCTTTACCCTGAGCAGGGTCATTCTCTGCAAACTTAGTCACCTGCTGTTCAACCCGCTGAATGCTGTGACTCGTATCTCCGAGGGTCTGTTTGGTCCGCAGGAAATCCTCGTAGTTACCAATATATGATTCAACCTTTCCGCCGCCGACCTCCAAGACTCGCGTCGCCAGTTCATCAACAAAATAGCGATCATGAGAGACAAAGACAATGGTCCCTGAATATTTTTTAAGAGAATCAAGCAGCACCTGTTTTGATTGCAGGTCCAGATGATTTGTCGGCTCATCAAGAAGCAGGAGATTCGCCGGGCGCAACAATAATTTTGCCAAAGCCAAACGATTCCGTTCACCACCGGACAAGACCCTGACCGGCTTTTCGATTTCATCTCCCGAAAAAAGAAAAGCCCCAAGGATATTGCGTAATTTTGGCACCATCGCATAGGGTGCATCAGCTGACAACTCTGCATAAACATCGCGAGAGGGATTCAGTTCAGATGCCTGATCTTGTGCAAAATAAGCCTGGTAGAGATTATGACCCTCTTCACGCTCACCAGTAACTGGTTGCTCCACTCCGGCAAGAAGACGCATCAGCGTGGATTTACCCGCACCATTGGGTCCAACCAGTGCCAGCCGCTCCCCCTGTTCAACCTGCACATCGATCTGATCAAGAACTTTGAGATCAGCATAGGCTTGAGAAGCTCGCCTCAGGCTGATTGCAATCCGCCCCCCTTTAGGAGGTGGAGGGAAGGTGAAAGCGATTTTTTTGCGTTCGGGTGGCAACGATATCCGTTGGACTTTTTCTAGCTGTTTAACTCGGCTCTGTACCTGTGAAGCCTTGTTGGCCTGATAACGGAAGCGATTGATAAAAGCCTCGGTTCGCGCGATCTCTTCATCCTGGTGCTGCTTTGCTGCTTTCAATGTATCAATCCGCTCTTTTCGCGCGCGGATATAACGGCTGTAATTTCCGGGATATTCTGTGAGTTCACCGTTCCAGATTTCAACAATTCGCGTAATAACCTTATCGAGAAAAAAACGGTCATGAGAAACGAGAACAACTGCGTAGGGGTAAGTCAGCAAATAGTCTTCCAGCCAGTCCCTTGCGGGCAAGTCAAGATGGTTTGTCGGTTCATCAAGGAGCAGCAGAGTCGGTCTTTTCAGCAGCAACTTTGCCAGGGCAATACGCATCTGCCAACCGCCGGAAAATGTTTCACAGGATTTATCGAAGTCATCAGCACTGAATCCGAGCCCGTGCAGTACTCGACCAACTTCCGATTCCATCTGGTAGCCACCATGCTGTTCAAACGATTGCTGCAACTCCGCATAACGTTCCAGCTCAAGCTCGTCCACTGTTGCAGATATCTTTTTTTCTAACTGCCTCAGCTCAAGCTCAATCGCCTGTAATTCTGCGAGGGCACTCTGTGCTTCCTGGAAAAGGGATCGCCCCTGATGAACCAGTCCATCTTGCGGCAGATAGCCAAAAGAGGTTCCCTTCGCAACCTGCAGCGTCCCCCCATCACTTTCAACCTGGCCGGCCAGAAGCTTCAAAAGCGTAGTCTTGCCCGCACCATTCTCGCCACAGAGCCCAATTCGATCCGTTGGGCGGATGTGCCAGCTGATTGCTGAGAAAATTTTTCTGTCAGCAAAATACTTATCGATATTTCTAAGCTGTATCATATGTAAACAATCCTGAAGCCTTATAAATGATCGCTCTTATAGCACAATCCCACCTAAGCCAAAAGCAAACACAAAAAAGAGATCCTGCATGCCGCCAGGATCTCAACTTGATTTCAACTCATATTGATCAGAAAAAATCAGCTATTTAAGCGTTTAACCTACGTATCTCACCAGGTACTCCTCAGCAAGCTCAGCAATTTTTTCAATCCCCATAAAACTATTGTTCACAACCAGGTGGTAAAGGGTTGGATCATCAATCCTGCCGTCAGCAAAACGACGGACGAAATCGTCTCTTTGATGCTGATGTAATTCAATATATTTTCGAGCTTCCACCTCGGTTAGGTTATGAGCCTGCATAATTTTCTTAATCCGAAAAGAGTAAGGCGCAACCAGTCGGAAATGAATACAATTTGGCAGATCCTGAGCAGCAAAAACAGCTCCTCGACCAACTAAAACACAATTACCACGGCGGGCGAACTCCCGGATAACGGAACGCATGTGGGTAAAAACTTCTGTTTCCTCCGCCCTGCTGTTATCCAGAAACATGGAGAAAATAGCCTTAAGCGAGGAGGGAGTGTCCTGTGATTTCTCGATCTGCTCAACTGTATAGCCAGAGAGCTGTGCCACTTTATCTAAAATTTCCCGCCCGATAACAACCCAGGGTTCTGCCGCCACCTTTGCGTTTAAGCGGTTTACTATATTTTCAGCCAATGGATAAGCCTGACAGCCAAACTCCCGCGCGATGGTAAAGCAGGGGGCCGGTTTGGCCTGATCAGCAACCTGCTGAAGTCTGTGCCAGGCCTGTAATTTAGCCTCTAGTTGAGGAGTCCAGAAATCTCTTAGAACCATAGCTGCCTCCTTTCCAGCTGAAAGTAAAAATCCATCTACGCTCTTAGATTATAACGGATCGTCACCTGTTTTGCAGAAATGAAACTAACGACCCGATGGCGCTACCCCAACCATGATGTTGCTAAATCATTTAAAGTATCACTTTAAATTAATATCTGTTATATTTATAAAGTTTTTATGTATATAAGTTACTTGTGACTCCGCTTAATTGCGTTGAGCCTGACAAACCAATAACAACCATTTTTTGCAGTCGTTTCTGAGAGGAATCGACTGTTTTACGTAACTAATAATATAACCGGTAAACGCCCTGAACTGACCCCGCTGAAGGTGGAGTGGTCGCTCTTGGAGTTCCGGCCACTTCGCTGCTAAAGCGAACGGAAAGGTTTAAAAAATGAGCAGGAAGATGTTGATCAACGCCTCCCATCCGGAGGAAAACCGGGTGGCAATCGTTGTCGATGGTATTTTAAGCGAACTCGATATCGAGATTGCCGGACAGGAACAGACCAAAGGAAATATCTATAAAGCGGTCGTGGTACGGGTAGAAACCGGACTTCAGGCCGCTTTTGTCGATTACGGCGCAGACAAACTTGGGTTCCTGCAAATCGGTGAGATCCACCCCAATATTTACCCGACTAAAGATGAAGTAAAAAGTCGGCCGCGAATTGCTGACATCCTTCAGCGCGGACAGGAGATCTTGGTTCAGATCGTCAAGGAAGAACGGGGCAACAAAGGGGCTGCCTTGACGACCTTCTTATCTATCCCCGGCCGCTACATGGTACTGATGCCTGACAGCACCACCAAGGGCGTTTCCCGTAAAATCAGTGAAGATTCCGAGCGTAAGCAACTGAAGCGGACTATGGCCGAACTCGATCTCCCGGAAAATATGGGATATATCGTTCGCACTGCGGGCATTGGCAAGGACAAAGAGGAACTCAAACGTGATTTTGATTATCTTGTCCGTCTGTATGAAGGGATAGTCGCCCGTCAGAATCAGATTAAGGCACCTGCCCAGCTCTATCAAGAGTCCAATCTGGCCATCCGCTCAATACGCGATTATTTCAGTACTGATATGGATGAGGTACTGATTGACAGCCAGGAGATCTATCAGGACACCAAAGATTTTTTCTCTCTGGTCATGCCTGAGTTGAAACATCTGGTGAAACGTCACCGTGAACGTCGGCCAATATTTTCCCGCTACCAGATCGAAGAGCAAATTGATGGCCTGGCAAAAAACCAGGTTCCGCTTACTTCTGGCGGTTCCATTGTCATCGACCAGACGGAAGCGCTGGTGGCCATCGATGTCAACTCCGGGAAGATGTCGAGTGAGAGTGGGATTGAAGCCACCGCACTAAAAACCAATCTGGAAGCCGCCAGTGAAGTCGGTCGACAGCTGCGCTTGCGTGACCTTGGTGGGTTAATTGTCATTGACTTCATCGACATGCGTGACAGGAAAAATATCCGCGAAGTCGAGCAGCAACTCCGCAAAGCCCTGAAAGATGATAAAGCCAAAGTTTCAGTCGGTCGTATCAGTCAATTCGGGCTCATGGAGATGAGCCGACAGCGCTTGAAACCAACCCTGAGTGTTGGAGCCTACGAGGAGTGCCCAAACTGCAAGGGTATCGGACGCATAAGAAGCATAGAAGCACAAGCCGTCGTCCTTTTGCGCCAGGTTCACACTGCTTCATCAAAAGGTCATATCGGCCTGATTGAGGCCACCGTCCCTGTTCCTGTTGCTAACTATCTCCTCAACCAAAAACGCTCAACCATCACTGAACTTGAGCGTCAATTGAACCTGAAACTCTCAATTCATGGTCGCTCAGAAATGTTACCGGGTGATTTGGATCTGGTGTTGAGCAAGCGCGAACAGGAGCAGGAGGAAGCGCGCCAGATTATGCCGGTCTCTCACGCCAACCAGATTGAGAGTGCCCTCGCGGCGGCACAACACGAAGAAAAAGAGGCTGATCAGCAGGAAGACAACACCACTGACTCAGCGGAAAGCCCAACAGAGCCAACTGACTCCAGCGAAGCGCCCAAAAAACGCCGTCGTAGAAGACGTAAAAAACCGGTAACCAGTGATGCACCCGTTGCCGAACAGACAGATCAAACCTCAAGTACTCCCGCTTCCTCAGAGGGGACAGAAGCATTAGATTCACCAACGGCAGCTCCCTCTGAAGACATCTCTCAGGCGGAGGAGCAACAATCCAAAACTACCGAGCTACCGCCAGTCGTCCCTGTAGAGACAGAGAAACCAAAACGCCGTTCACGCCGGCCCGCCAGAAATAAAACGCAGGCAAAGCCAGCAGAACCGGCACCCACTACATCGGAAAACGCTCAAGTCACTGAGGCGGCCTCATCCCTGCCAACTGAAGGACTACAAGCCTCTGAACAACAAAATCTCGCAGAGCTCGGCACCACCGACGAAACTGTCAGCGCCACAAAAAAAACGCCACGGAAAAGAACTCGCAGGCCAACCAGAAAGCCGCCTGTGATCGACACAACAAACGAGGCAACCGGGTCAGCAGAGACACAAGCTGAGCCAGTCATTGAGCAACCAAAGCGGCGGCCCCGCCGTTCAACAAAGCAAAAGGTCACTGAAAGTGCCGTTCAGGATATGCCACTGGTGAGGGAGCCTGCTCAGACCACTGTAGAACCTGCGAATAAAGTGGAAGAAAAAGCAGAACAAGTGGCCACAGATCGACCGAAACAGCGTCCCCGTAGAACAACGAGGAAAACTACTCAGCCGTTAAAGGTGAATGCGCCAGACAATGTCACAACGGAGGAGGTCACTCCCCCCGCAAAAAAAAGAGCCCCACGGCGGGCACCCAGAAAACAACCTGAAACTGTCACTCCTGACGAATAAATAGGAAGAGCCCGGATTCAATTAGAGTCCGGGCTCTTTTAGCAAAAAATGAGCAAGAGCACTTAATTAGCTCTCGAGTGAGTGCTGGATCTCCTGTAACTTAGCCAGAGTCTGTTTTAGATAAAGTTCCTGGCTGGCCGTCTCAAAAGCCTGGGTCTCGCTTTTCTTCAAGGCCACCTCCATTGCAGCTCTGGTGGCCGAAATGGTTTTATCCAACTGTTCGGTTAAACCTGCACCATATTGACGAAAGCTTTCTTCGAGGCCAAGTCGCAACGTCCAGCTAATCTGCTCAACATTCTGATTAATCAATTTACGCCCTTCATCCCTTAGCCTTGAAATTGTTCGGCGATGACGAAACTTATGCGTCAGAAATTTACGTGAGATTCGCTGCCCGAGGGGATCCATATCTGAGATAAACAGGTCACTGCTCCAACTCGGACCGCTGAAAGTTGTATACGACTCTGCCGCTGTGGGGGCTCGATAAGGGATATCAAAAATATCCGCTGCAATTTTTCTGACCTTTTCTATCAGCCGATTACTGCGATCCTGGTGTAAAGACAATAAATTGGTTGCCTCCAGCTGAATAACATCTGCCACCCGGCGCATCTCGGGAGCAAAAAATTGCGGAATTTCAGCACCTAAGCTTGTACGAACCAAACGTTCCAGTTCTTCGGTATCAGCTATCGTTTGAAAGTAAACTTCCAACTGATGGAGTATTTTCTCTTTGCCCCGCTGACGTACATTATTAATTTCCTGGCTCAATTTTCCTTCAACGCGCTTCAGATCGCCGGAGAGGACATCTTCCGCAGCCAGTTTTTCACGCTCTATGTCTGGTAAAGACTGGCGGAACTTGTCGATACGTTGGGTTAACTCTTCATCTGAAAGCATCAGAGCACTGAGAGAAAGCTGTAATTGCAAACAAACATGAACCAGTTGATCACAGATTCTTCGCCTTAATGAGTCCTGGAGTGTCTGCTGCTTCTCACGCGCAAAAAAATCAATTAAACTTTGTTCAACCAGCTGCATTCCACTATTTTTCCAACTTTGCTGATCGCCAGTCAATCGCGCTGCCAGTCCGTTACGGGCAGAAACTGGAATAATTTGTGGTACTCCGTCAAGAAGCACAGACAGTTGATCCCCGAGAAATCTTAACGAGGCAATCCGCTCCTTTTCACTCAAAAAATCGATCTTGTTCAGCAGGTAAAACGTTCGTGGTAACTGCTGGCAGATTTCTTTCAGATAATCAAGTTCGACTTCTGTAATTGGAGGGTCAGGAGACACCAGAAACAATGCCGCATCGCACTGTGGAAGTATCTGATAGGCGACCTCAGTATTATGTTTATGGGTTGAACCAATCCCCGGTGTGTCGATTAAGACAACCCCCTGACGCAATAATTGTGCAGGGTGGCCAATCTCGACACGTTCAACCTGGCGATGATTATCAGGATTGCCCGTTTCAGTGACATAGTCGGATAAAAAATCAGCCAAGGATTGGTTGCCTGAAGTAGAAAAGTGGATGGGATCTGCTTCTGTTATGAAATGAACCTGAGCGCAAACAACATCAGCATAAGCAATGAAGGTCGGAATCGCCGTCACTGGAAGAATGTCAGTTGGCAGCAAAGTGTCGCCAAGCAAGGCATTAATAAGAGTACTTTTACCCCGTTTAAACTGGCCCAGGACAGCCAGACGAAACTGACCGGCGACTAAGCGTTTCTGAAGGCTGTTGAGCTCATTGTAATTATCTAGATAGGCGTTACCAAGACTGTCCACGCAGCTGATGGCTTGGGTTAGACTCCCCTCCAAAGTATTGTGCAACCTCTGTTCCTGAACTTCGTGGGCCACATCCTCCTCCGGTAACTTGCTCATTTCATTACCTCTGAATTATATCGCTTAATTTCCGGTAGCGGACCCAACTACAACCTTCATCCGTCCACAGGCAAAAGATCATATCATTATCTAGGGAGAACCAACTGTTCAATGATTGTCAACAAACAAGTCTCCGCTCAGGTAACGTTCTCCCGAGTCAGGCAAAATAACGACAATATTTTTGCCAGAAAACGCTGCCTCCCGAGATATTTTCTCTGCAACGGCTGTTGCCGCCCCACAAGAGATGCCGGAAAGCAACCCCTCTTCTTTGGCCAGACGCCGGGTGAATTCATAAGCCTCATCGTTCGTTACTTTTTCAACTCGATCAACCATGTCCAGATCCAGGGTATCAGGTATAAACCCAGCTCCAATGCCCTGAATTTTATGGGGGCCCGGTTGTAACATTTCACCAGCAAGGTGCTGGCTGATAACCGGACTGTCGGCAGGCTCAACCGCTACAGAGACAATTGACCTGCCTTTCACCTGTTTGATGTATCGCGATATACCACTGATCGTCCCACCGGTGCCGACACCGGAAACCAGAACATCAATCTGGCCTTCCAAATCCTCCCAGATTTCCGGCCCGGTCGTTTTGACATGAATTTCAGGATTCGCGGGGTTTTTGAATTGGTGCAGCAATAAATAACGTTCGGGCTGTTCTTCCGCCAGCTGTTCAGCTTCGTTAACTGCCCCTGCCATCCCTTTGCTGCCAGGGGTTAAAATTAAATTGGCCCCAAAAGCCCTGAGGACTTTGCGTCGCTCAATACTCATCGTTTCCGGCATCGTCAAAGTAATTGGGATCCCCTTCGCTGCCGCAACAAAAGCCAGTGCAATGCCGGTGTTTCCACTGGTCGGTTCAACAATTTCCATACCCGGTTTTAATGCCCCTTTTTGCAGTGCATCCCAGATCATTGCTGCCCCGATACGGCATTTCACTGAATAAGCCGGGTTGCGTCCTTCAATTTTTGCGTAAACAGTGGCACCACCAGCTTCAATAATCCGATTAAGCCGCACCAGAGGAGTTCGCCCGATCGATAGAGAATTGTCAGCGAAAATTCGAGTCATATTTATCTCCGAAAATTAGAATTACGATTAGCCTGCAAAATATCGAGTTAAGCGACATCTGATCGGCACACAATTATCCATTCATTAGAATATAGATTAGCCCACCAATCAAGTCAACAAACGGCTTGCCAATGTTCATGTCTTTTCGGAGACAATTAATTTCGAAAATCTATAATATGTCTTGAGATAGAAAGGGGAAGGATTAGTGCAGATAAAAATCTGCCGCATGAACTTACTCCAGCTTTAAGAAAAGTCCATACGGCAGGGGAACAACCAATTTAAACCAGTTTAGTTAGAGGCAACAGCGTCTACATCTGTCTCCATTTCGGCTTCGGTCTCAACATCAGTTTCCGGCTCTTGGTCACGATCCTGCACTTCTGCCCGGACCTGTGTCGAGTCATCTTCATCAACATACTGATTAACGCGATTCTGGTGACGACTACGGGTCTGAGTTTGGGTCATGGGTTGTGCCTGTGGACCACTGCTTTGAGCCGATCCCACGTTGGAAGCATCTCCAGTTCCTGGCCCAGTGCCGTCACAAGCGCCATCACCACCGTTTCCGCCACCGTTACCGTTACCGCCATCACCACCGTTACCGCCATCACCACCGTTACCGCCTTTTGCGAATGCGGCATGTACTCCAAAGGTGCCGGATGAAAGATCAAAGGCAACTGGGGACAAGACAAAGAGTAACATCATGGTCCAGACAAGGGGTGACATCTTCAACAAACTTTTCATTTCTTGCTCCTTTTTTGAGTGAGTTAAACCAACGTTATTTACCCAGTACAACGCGTGCGAAAAAAATCGGTTGACATGCTTTCAACTTTTTTTTCGCAGGAACAAGACTAGCGCGCCTTCCCCTCCATAATGTTTTGGGGCTCGGCCCCACTCAGCCACTATCGTTCGACCCTCGTTGGATATGAACCTCTCAGCTTCCAAACGCAAAACGGCTTCTCCGCTCACAGAATGCAAACCCTTACCAGTAATGACCAACACTGTCAGCCAGCCCTGATATTGAGCATTCTGCAAAAAATGGTTCAGCTTTGGGACAACGTCAGAAACTAAACAACCATGCAGATCAATAGTCGCCTGAGGCGACAACCGGCCCTTTTTTATTTGACTCATGCGCCGTGGTATTGCCTGTATTGGTTCTTCATCATCTGGAATCTGGTCAGTAAAATCGACCTGCAAACTGTTCATTGCTGTCAGAAATAAATCTGCGTCTGACAGTTCTGTATTTTCAGACTGAGGGGTATTCACTGAAATCTCATTCAACGGAGATTCAGTTTCAGCATCTGATTCCCGCCCCAAGGGTTGTACCCCGAGCAGCACCATTTCATCCTCAAAGGAACCAGATTGTTTTTGTGCCGTTTGCTGTTGTTTGGGCTGCTCAGTCGTAATACTGTCCTCTGTGGAAACAGCAAACCCCTTCAGATTGCCGAAGGGGTCATTGTTAAACTTCTGTTTTTGAGATTTAGCTGTTTTTCTCTTTTTAACCACCGGCCTTACCTCATAACCTGTTTACGCCGCCCGGTCATTGCTTTCGTCTGCTTCTTGATGATGGCCCCCTGTTTCTCCAAGTGAAACTGGTACCACATATCACCAAAACCTTTCATTTTCATTTTCTTTCCGGCTTCCAGCAACTCCAGATTTTCCTTCAATCGCTCGTCACCATCGGCTTTTGAAACCCCTTTTTTCAGCACATCGATCGCTTTATTCCGTTCTCCGATACGATCCAGACAAAACGCATAAACTGCGTAAACCATTGGCTCCTTGCGATTACCGGACACGGCTTTCCCAAAGGTCTCGATCATTTGACTGGTTTTGTTTTTTTTCATATAGGTGATTGCCAACATCGCTTGGCTGACCCAATTACGCACAAATCCTTTCTCTAGAAAAGGAACCGCTGCATTGAAATCACGCTTGATATAATGAATGCTGCCAATCTGAGAATAAATCTGCGGCTTGACGTACAACTGCCAGGCCCCATATTTCAGCCCATCCTGCAGTTCCTTGATCGCCTTTTCACTGCGATTGGCCATGACGTCCCGTTGAGCGACCTGCATCAGAGCGCCGACTTTCTTCATGACAGAGCG
>JAPHSA010000077.1 GCA_026193235.1 Deltaproteobacteria bacterium
CCAGCGATCGCCATGAAGGGGATCAGCAAAGAAGTGCCCTGGCCCGGAGCCCGCTGTGGCTGGATTGAGGTCTACAATGCCGACAAGGATGAAATGTTTGGCCGCTATATCGAGAGTATTCTCAACTCAAAAATGGTCGAGGTCTGCTCGACGACACTACCGCAGAAAGCAATTCCCCATATTCTGGCGCATCCGGAGTATCCTGAATATCTCAAAAAACGTCGCACCCGCTATGAAAACTACTCCAATATTGCCTACAATCTACTGACTGAGGTGCCGGGCCTGAAAGTCAATCGTACCAACGGCGCCTTTTATATGAGTGTGGTCTTCGAGCGTAATGTCCTCAATGATAAGCAGACTTTGCCGATTGATATTCCGGCGGTGCAGACTTTGGTTGAAAAACTTGTCAGCCAGCCTGGGACTCTCCATGATAAGCGTTTTGTTTATTATCTCCTGGCTTCGACGGGAATATGTGTTGTGCCGATTTCGTCGTTTTGTACGGAAGAGCGAGGCTTCCGGATCACTCTTCTGGAGCAGGACGAAAAAGAATTTACCCAGATATTTATTACCATTGCCAATGCCATCACAACCTATCTTAAATCATGAACCCTGATTCGTGATAAACTGCCACAACCACTTGTGAAAGGGACGAGTCGATGGCACCACAAGCTCAGGCAGTTGTAGCATCTAAACCTCATCAGGCGATCGATAATAAACAGCAGTTGATCGATTTTTTACTCCGCGGGGCTCGGCCTAAAGATGAGTGGGGTATCGGCCTGGAGACCGAAAAGCTGGTTGTCGATCGTCAAACCGGTGAAGCTGTTGGGTATCCGCGGATTCGTGAGCTGTTGGCAAAGCTCGATGGAATTGGCGGCTGGCAGGGAATCTATGACCAGGAGAACCTGATTGGCCTGCAGGGTAAGCGCTCTTCCGTTACGCTCGAACCGGGCGGGCAACTGGAGCTTTCTGGAAAATTCTGTTGTGACATCAGCTGCAGTTGGCGGGATTTGAGTCGCTATCGGCAGCATATTCTCACCATGGGACAAGAATTGGGTCTGGTCTTTTTAGGTTTGGGGGTTCAGCCGTTTACCTCTTTGGATAAAATTTCCTGGCTGCCTAAACAACGCTACGATATCATGGGCCCGTACATGCTGAAAAGTGGTGATATGGGCCAGCGGATGATGAAGCAGACGGCTGGAACTCAGGTCAACCTTGATTTTTCAGATGAGCTTGATTGCGTAAGAAAGTTAAAGGTTGCCCAGCTCTTGAGTCCGGTCTGTTATGCCCTCTTTGCCAATTCCCCAATTCTTGAAGATCAACCAAGTGGATATTTGTCCCTTAGGGGTGAGATCTGGTCGAGGACCGATCCAGATCGCTGTGGGCTGATCGAACAGCTGTTTTCGACCGGCTCCGGGCTCAATGATTTTGTCGAATATGCCCTGGATGTGCCGCTCTATTTTATTCACCGTGGGCAGAAATACATTGATTTGACTGGAAATAGACTGACTTTCAGGCAGTACCTTGAGCAGGGCTGGAATAATGAACGGGCTACCATGGATGATTGGAATCTGCACCTTTCTACCCTGTTTCCTGAAGTTCGCCTGCGGCCCCAGATTGAGGTGCGCAGTGCGGACAGCCTGCCGCCGCACTATACCGCTGCGGTAGCAGCTTTCTATAAAGGCCTGCTTTACACTGAGCAGGGGTTAAGTAAGGTTGAAAGTTTGTTGGCGGACCTCTCCCTGGAGGAGTTTCAGGTGTTGCACCAAGCTTCCTGGCGGGACGGTCTAAAAACTCGGGTCAGGGATGGAAGGCTTCAGGACGTCGCGCAGGAATTACTTTCCGTCGCCGCTCTCAGTTTGCAGGAGCAGTTTCTCAACGGCGACAGCGGTGCCGATGAAAGCCATTTTTTAAAAGTGCTGGATGAGATTGTCACCAGTGGTGAAACTCTCGCAGAACGGTTGCTCAAAGGTTGGGGCGGGGAGCGTCAGGAAAAACTGGCCACTCTTCTAGAGCATTGTGGTTACGCGGAAGTCTGAGACAGCCTTTCCATCCAGTTTTGGGACTGCGCGAATGCACAGTCATCGAATGGCAGTATGCTAACAATAATATGCGCGGGCGCACGTTTTTTTTCTTGGTTTTTTACTATAGAGTACCAACCATCAACAGTTCGGTGTGGCAGTCGGAATGTTGAACATAGAAAGAAAACTTCATACCTCCTTTCTAGCTTATCGGCCGACCTTGAGACTACCTCCCCTCAAAGTCGGCCCTTTTTTTGCCTCTTCACCCTCTTCTGTTGTGACAAGAGGATTTAATCTTATCCCCTCTTGGTTTTCCTTGATTTATCAGCACGAATCCTGTTTCAATGCATAGCTCAAAATCAGACCTGACCAAGGAGTTACACATGTCGTCACAACAATTTTCTGACCCTGTCGTTCGTCAATCGATTGATACCATTCGTCTTCTGTCGGCCGATGCCGTGGAACAGGCGAATTCCGGGCATCCCGGGACCCCGATGGAAGCGGCGCCGATTGCTTATCTGCTTTACATGAAACATTTGCGCCATAACCCGGCCAATCCTGACTGGGCCGGACGCGATCGTTTTGTGCTCTCCTGTGGTCATGCTTCGGCTTTGATTTACAGCATGTTGCATTTGACCGGCTATGATCTGTCTCTTGATGACCTCAAGAACTTTCGTCAGTTTGGCAGCAAAACGGCTGGGCACCCTGAGTTCGGCCATGTTCCGGGCGTCGAAACCACCACCGGTCCGTTAGGCCAGGGGGTTGCGGTTGCGGTTGGCATGGCCATGGGCGGTCAGTACCTGGCCCAGAACGTTGACGCTGAACTGTTCGATTATCGCACCTGGGTGATCTGCTCTGACGGTGATCTGATGGAAGGGGTCTCCGCTGAGGCGGCCTCGTTGGCTGGCCATCTGCGCCTGGGTAACCTCAACTATCTCTATCTGGATAATAAAATCACTATCGAAGGGGATACCTCCCTGGCTTTCACTGAAGATGTCGGGGCTCGCTATCTCGCATATGGTTGGCACATTGAGCGTGTTGAAGGCGAAAACCTGGCGGAGATTGATGCCGCCATGGAGCGCGCCAAGAACGATCCCCGTCCGTCGCTGATTATCGCCCGCACCCATATCGGGATCGGTGCGCCGAACAAGCAGGATACCCATGATGCCCATGGGGCCCCCCTTGGAACTGATGAATTAGCACTGACCAAGCAGGCTTACGGGCGTGATCCGCAGGCAACCTTTGTTGTTCCTGCAGAGGTTACCGCGCATATGGCTGGTTGCGTCACTAACGGCGCTGAGTTGGAGAAAGCCTGGCAGCAGCAAATTGCAGGCAAGAAAAGCAGTCCAGCAGTCGCAAATTGGCTGAACGTTGCCAGTGGTGAACTTCCAGCTGGTTGGGATACCGCATTGCCGACATTCGCGACCGGCGACAATAAGGCCACCCGTCAGGCGAGTGGTATAGCGATCAATGCTCTGGCTCCGCAGATGCCGTTTCTGATCGGTGGTTCTGCCGATCTGGCTCCTTCGAACAATACTGAAATCAAGGGAGAAAATGACTGGTTGCCAGGGCGCAGTGGTCGCAACATCCATTATGGTATCCGTGAGCACGCCATGGGTTCAATCATGAATGGTCTCTGTCATACCCCTGGTTTGATCCCCTTCGCCGGGACCTTTTTTGTCTTTGCCGATTACATGCGTCCGGCCATGCGCATGGCAGCGCTGATGGGATTGGCGCCGATTTACGTTTTGACGCACGATTCCATCGGTCTGGGTGAAGATGGCCCGACTCATCAGCCGATCGAGCATCTGGCCTCTTTGCGGGCGATGCCGAACATGACGGTGATCCGTCCGGCTGATGCAAACGAAACCATCGAGGCCTGGAAAGCTGCGATCAGCAACCGTCAAGGACCGACTGCATTGGTCTTGACCCGTCAGGGACTGCCGACGGTTGATCGTGATCAGTTTGGCGCGGTTGCCGGGTTGCAAAAAGGTGGTTATGTGCTGGCTGCCGAAGCAACTGCTCTGCAAATGATTTTGATCGCCTCCGGTTCCGAGGTTCAGCATGCCATGACCGCACGCGAGACCCTGCAGGCTGAGGGTATCGGTACCCGGGTTGTGTCGTTGCCAAGTTGGGAGTTGTTTGAAGCACAGGATGCTGCCTATCGGGAGCAGGTTCTTCCTGCCGCTTGCACCAAGCGGGTAGC
Source organism: Deltaproteobacteria bacterium (assembly GCA_026193235.1). GTDB lineage: Bacteria > Desulfobacterota > Desulfuromonadia > Desulfuromonadales > Geopsychrobacteraceae > JAPHSA01. The sequence goes on from JAPHSA010000077.1 coordinate 4,225, forward strand.
GATGGAAGCTGGTGCAACCTTCGGCTGGGAACGCTACATTGGTGACGCAGGAGTTGTCATCGGTATGTCAGGTTTTGGAGCTAGTGCTCCGGCAGGTGAGCTGATGAAGCATTTCGGTTTTACTGCAGAGAATATGACTGCTGTAGCCAGAGAGCTGCTGGCCTGATACCTTAAGTTACTGCTAGAAAACAATAAAGGGCGACCCAGTGGGCCGCCCTTTTTATTTGGCGTTCAGCTCATTTGTTGGGAGCCTAATGTGTTGGCGCAAAAATCTTGCCAGACAGAACACCCTTCATCGTCCAAATAAAAACCAGTGTCCAGACCAGCAATAGAAATGCAACGGTGAGCAGGTAAAAATAGTAGATGATTCCGAATTGCGAAGCCTTCCAGGCAACTCCTGAGGCGACGCAGAGTGCTCCAGCAGGGAAGGTGAATGCCCACCATGAGAGGGCGTAAGGAAGATCAATTTTGGTCAGGTAATAAAGAATCATGATCACCGCCATAATGAACCACCAGGCGGCAAACCCCCAGGTAAAAACAATTCCAAATTTGCACATGGTAACAACTGTTGTTGGATCTAATCCCATATAGGAATGATGGCTGAACAGGTGCATGATTTTGAACAGGATGACTGAAATAATTGCCCCTGGAGCTATACCGATAAAAAATGTAGCAGCAAAGCGGCTCATTGGAAGTTCATGATAGATATAGCGGTGATAGACGGCAGCACCGACAAATAAAAACAGGAAGAAGCCGATGCCAAAACTTGCTGTTGAAATAGTGATCAGAAGTTCTGCCCGCTCAGGAAAGTAACCAGCCAGTTCGTAGCCGGCAATCGGTATGATCAGTTTGGAGACCGGTGGAATATACCAGCCAAAATTGGCGTGCTGAAGTTTGATTTCCTGATGGCGGAAAATGTGAACCAGAATTACAAAGCCCATGACGTAGATGCCGGTTGCCCCGAGAAACCAGAGATAGTAAGCAAATTGTAAGGAAAATTGCTCACTGAAAAACATGGTGGGGTACTTCAACAGGTTCAATGCAAACAGAATCAGCGCGATTGGCATGGTAGGGAAGAAATTCGATGCGATCGGATGATTGAAGTCTTTGCGGATACTGGATGGATAGAGAAAAAATTTAGCCGTCCAAGGCGCTAAAAACATGCAAAAAACCACAACAGAAAAAACAATACTGGCAAAAGCCAGCGGCCGTACCCAAGAAAAATTTAAAAACGATATGGCCAAAGGAATGACCGCGGTGCCCATGACGGCGGCAAACCAGGCGGGGTTAAAATGTTCAGTAAGACTTCTCGGGGTTAATTTAAATGGCTCGGCCATTCATTCCTCCATCTATGTCTTGCAGCAAAATTGCCTTGTTAAAAGATAACTGAAATTTTCAATTTAGCATCTTAAAGTTTCAGGCTGAAAATCTCAACAAAAAAACATATAATAAATTATATATATTAATAGATCTTAAATAGTAGGTTAAATATATATTGACATTTGAATCTCTCAGATAGTAATGTGCAAATGCACATAAATATGAAGGCGATATTTATATCACACAGGAGGTTTCAATGGTGAAAAATTATGATGTTTTGACGATTGGTGGTGGCCCGGCTGCAATAACAATTGCCAAGATTCTCGGGCAGAAGAAAACAGTTGGAGTTATCCGACCGGAAAACTTTTCAATGATTTACTGTGCCATGCCCTATGCCATTGAAGATATAGTGAGTCTGGAAAAAACCTTTAAACAGGACAATCTGGTTACGGATGCGGGAGCTGATTTGATCCGTGATAAAGTGGTCAGTGTTAATTTTGACGAGAAAACTGTTTTGACGGAAGAAGGCCAGACCTTCGGCTATGAAAAATTGATTATTGCGACTGGAGCATCGCCCTTTCTGCCACCTATTGAAGGAATTGGTTACGAAGGTGTCTACGTTTTTAAGTGGGAAGATGACCTGAAGCGCTTAAATGAAGCGGTAAAGGATAAAAAACTGAAAAAAGCAGTTGTTGTCGGTGCTGGTGCCATCGGTGTCGAACTGGCTTTGGCATTGCAGCATTGTGGTCTCGAGACTCATCTAGTTGATATGGTGGAAACAGTGCTGCCCAATCTGCTTGATCCCGATATGTCTGTTCAGGCTGAAG
>JAPHSA010000147.1 GCA_026193235.1 Deltaproteobacteria bacterium
CTGCCAAAGGCACGCTGATATTCTCCCTCCGCAAACAGTTCGCGACTCAGATAGCTGTCACTTTCTTCCCGGTCAAAGCCGACCCGTAGCTGGGTTTGGCTGTCGATTCGACGGATATCGGGAATGATATAGCTGGTGACCAGTGATTGTTTTTTTTCCGCGACCAATAAATCGCCTTTTAACTCATGGCCAAGTTGAAACAGGTTCAGTTCACGATAGTGTAAGCTGAGCCGTGCGCCGGTGTCTGTGCCGTAGCCGACTCCGGGACGCAGACGGTGGCGGGGGGAAGGCTGCAGCTCGATGCTGACCGGCATGCGATTCCCGTCAGCATGAGCGTTGTCCGGGGAGACACTGACTGCCTGGAACAGATCGGCGTTAAGCAGGTTGAGCTGTGTCTGGTTCAGTTGTTGCTGGGAAAAACTGTCGCCCTGGCGATAGTTCAGATAACGGCGGAGGAACCGATCCGGATAATTGCTGTTACCAGTAAAAGTTGTCACGCCGAAGCGGTAGCGAATCCCGGTTTCCAGTTGCAGAATAATCTCAGCCCGATGTTCCTGCCGGTAAACACGAATCTGGTGGGTTTGGAAATCCGCATCGAGAAACCCGAGTTCAACCGCTTCCTGAATCAGCAGGGACTTCCCCTGATCGTAAAAATCCTGACGCAGAACATCCCCATTTTTTAAAGGAAATTTCCCCAGAGCCTGCTGCAATTCCGGAAGTGGTGCTCCCGGGCCGAGTAATTCCAGCTGCAGGTTTGTAATTCTGACTGCCTCCCCGGCCTTAACTGTAACCTTAAGCAGGTACTTCTCTGCCGCTGTTTGTTCGAGTTCAGTCTCTGTCTGGCTGTGAAAATAGCCGTAGGGTTCCAGGCTTCTGCCGACCAGTCCGGGGAGTTGTTTCTGATAATGTTTTAACCAACGCCGGTTGAGCGGTCCTCCGCTGTTCAGGGCAGAGGGGAGGGTAATGGCGGCTTGCAGGCTTTCCTGCAACTCCGGGAGATCCGTCTGGATTTCAAGCTGGAGGCTGTCGGCAGTGCAGGGTAAAACCGACAGCCAAAAGAGGCCGATGAATGCAAGTAAGAATCTCATCATCTGCCCCGGGTGTCGCGTCTTCTGACCGTTGAAATGAAATAAAACAGCGAAGCTGGGAAATTGTTTCGCCGGGTCAATATTTATAGACATATGGAAATCACTATTTTCCTGAGAATATGTGTGTTCAGAGTAAACTTACCTATCAAATAGCCGCTCAGCTTGATAATATCATAACTTACGAGGGGGACAGTTGTTTTCCGACTGTCTATGTTTGCGCAAGCGCTTGCCTTGTGCCGGAACGCCAGGTTTACGGGAGGAATCCAGATGAATAAAGTAAAATGGACGCTAATCTGCGTTATTGCGGGTTTGCTCGCGATCTTGTTACTGCAGAATACCGAACCGGTAGAAACCCGGATATTTTTTACCTCATTGGTGATGCCAAGAGCTTTCCTGCTTTTGGCTACGGCGGTCCTCGGCTTTTTTTGCGGGATCATTTTAACACTGGTGGTCACTAGAAAAAGAAAATAACAGCACCCCTGGAGTTCAATATGACCGCTGAAAAAAAATATGGACCCTTTCCGAGTGCTAAGGAAGATGCCGGAGCTGCAGAACTTTGCATAACAAGTTCACAAACGGAATCATCGGCCTACAAACTGGCTTATCTGGATGCTGATTTCATGATGAGCGAGGAGTTGCGACCCGTTCGTTTGCAGCTGGAGTTGCTCAAGCCGGAAGTGGTTCAACAATCGGCTGGGATAAACAGTACGGTGGTGGTTTTTGGCAGTGCTCGGATAAAGGAGCCTGAACTCGCGCAAAAAGCTGCTGATGCCGCTCGCAGAGCCGCTGAATTAAAACCGGAAGACCAGAATTCACAGTTGGCTTTAGCGCAAGCGTTGCGTGCTGTAAGCAATTCTCAATATTACGCTGAAGCCCGCCATTTCAGCCACCTGCTGGCCAGTTGCGCCGAGAAAAACGGTTCGAAACAGTGCGTCGTTATCACTGGTGGCGGGCCTGGAATTATGGAGGCCGCCAATCGGGGGGCTGCTGAAGCTGGGGCTAAAACCATCGGCCTGAATATTGTGCTGCCAATGGAGCAGGCGCCGAACCCATATATATCGCCTGAATTCAGCTTTCAGTTTCACTACTTTGCCATCCGGAAAATGCATTTTTTACTGCGCGCGCAGGCACTGGTGGCTTTCCCCGGGGGCTTTGGCACTCTCGATGAACTCTTTGAAACATTGACGCTGATCCAGACACAAAAGGTTGCAAGAATTCCCGTGCTATTGTTCGGTCGCAGTTACTGGGAGCGGATCATCAATTTCGACGCTCTGATAGAGGAGGGGATGATCTCTTCCAAGGATCTGGAACTGTTCCAATTTGTCGAAACGGCCGAAGAAGCTTGCCAGATTATTGTGGATTTTTGTGCTGAAGAGCAAGCGGACCTTGATGCGACCAATCAGGACTAACCTCAGCCAATGAGCTTTCTACTTTTTATCGTTGTTCTGGATAGTGCCTAATCTGGGTGTGGTCATCACAAATCCCGTACAATCAAAAGGCAGGTGTGCTTTCCTGAGCGTGTATCTGGCTGAATCGCGTTCAAGAAACAATTAAAAATGTTAAGGGTAAGGTCTGGTCTAAAAACCGGAAACAAACATTCCCCTTCCTGATAACTCGTCTAAAAGTTAGGAGTCTTGTGTCATATGGTTAAAAAATTGCCAGAAAAAAACATAACAACCTGGTGGGGGGATCACATCTTAGCGCTAGACGCCAACCTCCGCTGGACAATTGGACCCTTTTCTCTGCATGTCTGCCGCCGCGAAAAAGAGTGGCGACTTTGGCATTACCGAGAGGACCAGGAAAATGAGTCTGAGGAGATTTGGTCTATTGATGAAGGTGTTTGTCTGGAGACGGCGAAGGGGGAAGTCCAACGGAATATTTTTACTCAGACAGATGAAAACCTTGCAGTAATGCCACTGTTGGCCGATCGTTCGGTGGTTGTTAAAACCAGGACGCCTTTGCAGATAGAGGCTGGTCAACAGGTGAATCTCTTTGTCAGCACGCCGCTCTGGGTTGCTATTCACGTTGGAACGGAGAAGGTCGCAATTCAGGAAATCCCGATTATTCTTCCTTCGGATACCTGGTTCGGCCCTTCTACCATGGAGGGAGAGCTGTGTTATTCCAGCACAACCCAAGGCCGACTCTACTTACAAGACTTGCCCACCAGACCGCATCGGGCAATATCTCCGGTACTGATAGAAAATCAGACGAGCAAGCCGCTTTTATTGAATCAACTGAGTCTCCCTGTCCCCTACTTATCCCTGTTTGATAGCGGCGAGTGGGGGCTATGGACTGAAGCGATTACCCTGCTGAACGCAGATGAAACAGAACTCGCAAAAGTTTCGGTTGCAGAGGCCCCGCCAGCTCCTTATGAAAATTCACCAAAAATTGCCGGGCCACGTAAGAAAGCAGATAAACATATGCTTTTGCGAACCTTCAGTGCATTGTTTAGCTAAATAATTGGCAATCAATAGGATGAGATATGGAAATTTTTAGTCCTGACAATTTGATGAACCTGGTGCGTGGTGGAATCATCGTTGTTTTTGGTTATCTGGTCGCCAAACTTGCGGCCAGATCTCTCGGAAAGCTACTTAAAAAACACACCTCTAGTCATCAACACGTTTTGCTGCAACGCGCCCTATTCTACGTTGTGCTGATTCTTTTCCTGATCACGGCACTGAAAGAAATGGGATTTAGTCTGTCGGTCCTGCTTGGTGCCGCTGGGGTGTTATCGGTCGCAATCGGTTTTGCCTCACAGACCTCGGCCTCAAATCTGATAAGCGGACTGTTTCTGCTCTTTGAACGGCCGTTTGGTGTGGGGGATGTTATCCGGGTCGGCAGCACGACTGGAGAAGTCCTCTCCATCGATCTTCTCTCGGCAAAATTGCGGACTTTTGACAACCTATATGTGCGAATTCCAAATGAAACCATGCTGAAGTCTGAAGTGACAACCCTGACTAAATTTCCGATCCGGCGCCTTGATCTGCAGATCGGGGTTGCCTACAAAGAAAATATTGAGCATGTACGTGAGGTCCTTTCATCAGTTGCTGACAAAAACCCTCTTAGCCTGGAAGATCCAAAGCCGGTGTTTATCTTTCAGGGTTTTGGTGACTCCGCCTTGAATGTGCAGTTTTCGGTCTGGGTGAAACGGGAAAAATTTATCGAGCTGAAAAACAGCATTCAATATGAAATTAAATTAGCTTTTGACCAGAACAATATTGAAATACCTTTTCCGCATATGACTTTATATGCTGGTAGTGTCACTGAACCGTTCCCGATCAGGATGGTTCCGAGCCCTTCAGCGCAACCGGAAACTCAGAATATAGATGCAAAGGAGCAGCCCTGATGTGGGAAACGGCTATCGTCTCCTTCACCACATTTTTCGCCACTATCGGCCCGATTGATGTCGCTGTCATGTTCGCGGCCATGACGCCGAGAGCTTCAGCCGGGTTTCGGCGATCAATGGCCATCCGTGGCACCCTGGTGGCAAGTTTGATCCTGATGGTGTTCGCAATAATTGGTGACTTTCTGCTGCACAGCCTCGGAATTTCGTTGGCGGCACTTCAGGTCGCAGGAGGGATTCTTTTGCTGCTGATTGGGATCGATATGGTTTTTGCACGCAGCTCTGGAGGAACGACCACAACTCTGGAGGAAACCAGCGAGGCGGTTGAAAAGCGTGATGTCTCAATTTTCCCGTTGGCAACGCCACTCATTGCCGGCCCTGGGACAATGGGAGCAACTATTTTGTTGATGGCCAATATCAAGGGGCAGTTGCTGGCTGAACTGGCTGTGTTTGCAGCGCTAGGTATTGTACTGCTGTTAACATTGTCTCTGTTATTAATTGCAACAAAAGTGCAGAAGGTTTTTGGTGTTACCGGGATGCATGTCGTCAGTCGTGTGTTTGGCGTACTGCTGACAGCTCTGGCTGTTCAATTCATGTTTGATGGCCTTCTTCAGAGTGGCTTGATCTCTTAGGAATGAGTGATGAAAATTGAAACCTTGCCGGTTGCTGTTCTTTTTGCGCCTGACTGCTATAGCAAATTTAAAATCTGGGGCATGTTGAGGGGGCTGATGCTGGTTGCAATTTTCCTGCTTCTTGCCGGTGTTACCTTTGCGACGGACCAGACCCTGACTCCCACGTTGCATTTTGGTTCTTTGCAGCTTACTGCTGAACAGCCAACTCTGCTGACGGTTTATTTCCACAATGAAACGGGTGATGCGCTGCAACAGGTTTTGCCGGAGAGCCTCTCACTTCGAGTTCAGGCGGAGGATGGTTCAACGACCTTAGTCACTGCAGTCGAGGTCGAGGCTTCATCTTTATTGTCCGTGGCTGTTGGTGAGTTCCAGAAAAAGGATTATCGTATTGTTTTCCCGGCATCTTATCAGGGAATCGTCGAAGTACTGCTGGTCGAACATCCGAAAACAGCATTACTTCTCAATTTGAGTCACAAACAGGAAACTGTCGAATCAGCCGAAGACACACCAGAACAACAGCCTGACGCAGAAATATACCCGACGCGTGATAGTTTGTTTTCACTGTATCAACCGTATTCCATTAATCTTTCAAGCTATGAACCGATGTATTTTCTGATTGGAACTGACCCGGGGAAAAGTAAACTTCAACTGAGCTTTAAATATCGTTTATTCAATCCTTCCGGTTCATTGTCTCACCAATATAACTGGTTGCGAGGTCTCTATTTTGCTTACACCCAGACCTCTTTCTGGGATCTTTCTTCTGACTCGGCACCATTTGAAGACACCAGCTACAAACCGGAACTTTTCTTACTCAGCAGCAACTGGACATCACGGCCAAAATGGATGCAGGGATTTTTTATTCAAAGCGGAATTCAACACGAATCAAACGGCCGTGGTGTAGAATTTTCCCGTAGTACAAATGCCTTCTATATTAAACCAACAATGATTTTTTTTGATGCTGCCTCGGATCTGGGTTTGCAGCTAAGCCCCAAATTGTCGGCCTATTTCAATAATGATGATGAGACAAATCCGGATCTCGCTGATTACCGCGGCCATGTTGAGCTGGAACTGAAATTTGGTAAAGCCGATGGTTTTGTCTCTACTACGCAACTGCGTTTAGCAAAACGGGGGGCTTCAGTTCAAACCGATCTGAGCTATCCAATTTCGAAGTTATTGAAAAATAACTTCGATCTTTTTTTCCAAATTCAATACACGAACGCTCGAGCTGAAAGTCTGATCAATTATCGGGAGCGGGATCATGCATTGCGCTTGGGCTTCGCGATTGTCCGCTGAGAGGAGCATAAATGTGCTTTATTGCTGTCCAGCCACAAGTCCAACCTTTCGAGAATTGATATAAGATGTTGCTGCCAGGCGTTGCAATTATTGTCGGCTTGGTTCTTCTGGTTTGGAGCGCTGACCGCTTTGTTGAGGGGTCCGCTTCGGTGGCCAGCCATTTTGGTATGCCTCCGTTACTGATCGGCATGGTGATTGTCGGTTTTGGCACCTCGGCCCCGGAAATGATTGTGTCTGCCCTGTCTGCCTCACAGGGGAATCCCGGTATCGCGCTGGGCAACGCTTATGGATCAAATATCACCAATATCGCCTTGATCATTGGTCTAACGGCGCTGCTCAGCCCGATCACAGTCCATTCCCAAGTGCTGAGAAAAGAATTACCGATTCTTGCCGCTGTGACGGCGCTGGCGGCTTGGCAGGTGTGGGATGGGCAGCTCACCCGCCTGGAGGCGCTGGTGCTACTGCTGAGTTTTTTCGCTCTGATGTCCTGGACCATCTGGCAGGGGACGGGGAAGAAAACCGATTCCCTGGGGCATGAAATTAAACAGGAACTGGAGCAACGTACCATGCCGACCGGCCGGGCGACGTTCTGGTTGGTTTTCGGCCTCCTATTGCTGATTGCCAGTTCCCGGATGCTGGTATGGGGGGCCGTTGACATCGCCCGGGTTTTTGGTGTCAGCGACCTGATCATCGGACTGACAATTGTCGCGGTGGGAACCTCCCTCCCCGAGCTGGCTTCGTCGATCATTGCAACGCGTAAAGGTGAGCATGACATCGCACTGGGCAACGTTCTCGGTTCCAATCTGTTCAATACTCTGGCGGTTGTCGGCATTGCCGGAGTCATTCAGCCGATGCCGGTCGCACCGGAGGTTTTCTCACGTGATATCTTCACCATGGCCCTGTTGACGATAGCGCTCTTTGTCATCTGCTATGGGTTCAAGGGGCGGCCTGGCAGGGTGAATCGTATCGAGGGTCTGCTCCTGATCGGAGCTTATATCGGGTACACCACTTACCTGCTGACAACAAGCGTTCTGGGACCTTGAAACTCACCGTTATCAGCACCATGAACCGTGCTGCCGACGTTTAAACTGGAGAGTCTATGGAAGTTTTTGTCTGGATCGGGGTTCTGCTCTGTATCAGTCAATCGGCGATGTTTTCCGGGCTGAATCTGGCTTTTTTCGGGGTCAGTCGGCTGCGTCTGGAGGTCGAGAAAAGCAATGGCAATGCTGCCGCGGAAAAGGTTCTCAAGTTCCGGGAGGATTCAAACTTTCTGCTGGTGACCATTCTGTGGGGCAATGTCGGGGTTAATGTGCTGCTCACGCTGTTGTCCAATTCGGTGTTGACCGGTCTGTTCGGTTTTCTCTTCTCGACGGTTGTCATTACTCTGGCTGGAGAAATTGCTCCTCAAGCCTATTTCTCCCGTAACGCGTTGAAGATGGCGGCTCTGCTCGGCCCGGTGCTGCATTTTTACCAGTACCTTCTTTATCCGGTCACCAAGCCTTCTGCGCTGCTGCTTGATTTGTGGCTGGGCAAGGAGAGTATCCAGTATTTCCGGGAAAAGGATATCACCGAGATTATCAGAAAGCACATTGATGCCGTAGATAGTGATGTGGATATCCTCGAAGGGATCGGGGCGATGAATTTTCTGGCAATCGATGACCTGCTGGTGATTGACGAGGGGGAGAAGATTGCTCCCGAGAGCTTTCTGACGTTTGCAGAAAGTAAGGGGAGGATGATCTTTCCCGAATTTTCTCGTTCCAAAGAGGATCCTTTTATTCTGGCAGTTGCCCGCTCCCGTAAAAAATGGGCGATTATCTCTGATTCACTCGGCCAGCCGCGTTATGCGCTGGATACCGACAAGTTTCTGCGCGAAGCCTTGCTTGACAGCGCCTCTTTTTCCCCTTGGAACTGTTGCCACGTGCCGATCATCGTTGAAGACCATAAACTTTCAATGGGCGATGTCATCCTGCAGTTAAAAAACCGCAGTACCCGCGCAGATGATGAAGTTATTGATCAGGATGTGGTTCTGGTCTGGGGGACGGAAAAAAAGATCATTACTGGTGCAGATATTCTTGGTCGGTTGCTGAAGGGGGTCACCAGACCGGCGGCATTACTGGAATCAAATTTATAATAAGCCGTAGTAACGACAAGGAGAACTTCATGACAGAGCAGGAAATCAAACCAGTTGAAGCAACCGAAAATGCGAATAAACTGGGAACCTTTGCCGGAGTCTTTACCCCGAGTATTCTCACCATCCTGGGAATCATTCTGTTTATGCGGCTCGGTTTCGTGGTTGGTGCTGCCGGGCTACGGCAGGCGTTGCTGATCCTGCTTATTGCCAATACGATTTCCGTACTGACCAGTCTGTCGCTCTCGGCGATCGCGACCAATCTGACGGTTCGTGGTGGCGGTGATTATTATCTGATCTCGCGCACCCTGGGTTTTGAGTTTGGTGGCGCTCTGGGCCTGGTGCTGTTCATGGCCCAGTCCGTTTCCATCGGTTTTTACTGCATCGGCTTTGGTGAGGTCGTCGCGGGACTGTTCGGGGTCAGTGAAATCGTGGCACAGATTATTGCCCTCGTTGCCATTGCCGCTTTGTTTTTCCTGGCCTGGAAAGGCGCCGATTGGGCGACTCGCTTCCAATACGCCGTCATGGGAATTCTCTGTCTGGCGTTACTCTCCTTTTTTATTGGCGGCGTTTTGAACTGGGATGCTGCGCTATTACAGACCAATTGGTCCCCCGCAGCTGAAGGTCCCGGCTTCTGGGTGTTGTTTGCAGTCTTCTTCCCCGCAGTGACTGGTTTTACCCAAGGGGTGAGCATGTCAGGGGATTTGCAGGATCCGGGTAAAAGTCTACCATTGGGAACCTTCCTCGCCGTCGGAGTTTCTATCCTTGTCTATTTCGCTGCAGCAATCTTTTTTGCCGGGAATTTGCCACAGGACGTGCTGAGTGGTGATTATCAGGCGATGAACCGGGTGGCGATTCTGCCATTCCTGATTGTCGCCGGAGTTTTTGCCGCGACCCTCTCTTCAGCAATGGCGTCTTTCCTGGGTGCCCCACGAATTCTTCAGTCATTGGCCGCGGATAAAGTTTTCCCGGTATTGAATTTCTTTGCCAAGGGTGTTGGCCCGGCCAACAATCCGCAACGTGCGATACTCCTTGCGGCGGCTATTGCCGTCTTGACAGTCGGTCTCGGTAATCTCAACCTGATTGCCAGCGTGGTAGCGATGTTTTTCCTGATTTCTTACGGGCTGCTCAATTATGCGACCTATTTTGAAGCACGGGCCGCCAGCCCCTCTTTCCGCCCCCGTTTCAAATGGTTTCATCAACGTGCCAGTCTTGCTGGGGCGCTGATCTGTCTGACGGCAATGCTTGCTATCGATTGGAAGTCGGGTGCCTTGGCCGTGGCAGTGCTTTACATCCTTTATCAATATCTAAAGCGCACTGCCAACACTAGTCGTTGGGCTGATAGTCAACGTTCTTATCATCTACAACAGGTACGTGAGCATCTGTTGCAGATTTCGCGTGATCTGGAACATCCACGCGATTGGCGGCCACAGGTTCTGACTTTTTCCGATGATCGTGAACGACGCAAACGGTTATTAAAATTTTCGTCCTGGATGGTTGGAAAAAGCGGCCTGATCACTGCTGTCAAGATTATTGAAGGGAGTGGTGCACAGCAAGTTCGCCTTAAAAGTGAAGCAGAAAAAGAACTATATCAGGATATTGTCGATTCTGGCGTGCAAGCCTTCCCGTTGGTTGTAAACGCTCCTTCCTTCGAGGTCGGTAATCCTCTATTGCTACAATCTTTCGGTGTTGGACCGCTGCGAGCAAACACAATTCTGCTGAATCATCACGGCGTCTATACACAGCGTTTTTTTAGCGATCACTTCAAACGCTTCGGCCAAAATCTGCGTACCTCATTGCGACTGGGCTACAACCTGGTCGTCCTCGATGCTTTAGAAGAAGAGTGGAATAAGTTGGACCAGCAACCGGCTAACGAGCGTCGCATCGATATCTGGTATCAGTCGGGGAAAACGGGTTCTTTGATGCTGCTGTTAGGCTATCTTATGACCCGTTCAGCCTTCTGGGA
>JAPHSA010000274.1 GCA_026193235.1 Deltaproteobacteria bacterium
AAATGGGCGGCCCGGGAAGATATTGATTGCTATCGGCTCTATGATGCCGACCTGCCCGAATATGCCGTTGCGGTCGATCTTTATGCCGATGAAATTCATTTGCAGGAGTATCGGGCGCCCAAGGATATCGATCCGCAAAAGGCAGTTGAGCGATTGCAGGAGATTCAGGACGCATTACCTCAGGTCCTGAATATTCATCCGGACAAAATTCATCTGAAAGTCAGGCAACAACAGAAAGGCAGCAACCAGTACGAAAAGCAGGCGCGGCGCGGTATTCTCAAAGAAGTCCGTGAGGGGAGCTGTAAATTCCTGGTCAACCTGACCGATTATCTTGATACCGGGCTGTTTCTTGATCATCGTCCAACCCGGCAGCTGATTCAGGAACTGGCGCACGGGAAGCGTTTTCTCAACCTGTTCGGTTATACCGGTACGGCAACGGTTCATGCCCTGGTCGGTGGAGCGATGGCAACCACGACAGTCGACATGTCACGCACTTATCTGGACTGGGCGCAGAAGAATATCGCCCTGAACGATTTTGAACCGCAGGAGGAAGAGCTGATTCAGGCTGATTGTTTGGCTTGGATCGATGCCGAACGGGAAAATCGCGCCGGGGCTTTCGACCTGATTTTTCTCGATCCGCCGACCTTCTCCAATTCGAAGGCGATGGCGGGGACCTTCGATATCCAACGTGACCATGTGGAGCTGTTGAGTAACGTGGTCGCCCTGCTGGCACCGGAGGGCAGGCTGGTGTTTTCCAATAACCTGCGTAACTTTAAAATGGACACCGAGTCCTTGTCGGAGTTGCAGATCGAAAATATCACCGCAAAAACGATTCCGGTCGACTTCGAGCGTAATCCACGGATCCATAATTGCTGGTTGATCAGGAGAGCGTGAAATGTTTCACCTTGATCCGCGTCTGCAGAATGATTGCATCCTCCTCGGAGATTTCCCCTTGTCGCAACTGCTGTTGCTGAATGAAGCGACCTACCCCTGGTTTGTTCTGGTGCCGCGCCGTGAAAAGATCGAAGAGATTTATCAGCTGGATCATGCCGATCAACAGCAGTTCTGGCAGGAATCGGCAATGCTTGGCCGCTGGATGTCAAAAACCTTTCAGTTTGATAAACTGAATGTGGCGGCCTTAGGAAATGTTGTCCGGCAACTGCATCTGCATCACGTCGGGCGGTGCATGACCGATCCAACCTGGCCGGGGCCGGTCTGGGGACAGCATCCACCGCAGCCTTACACCGCTGACGAGATTGAAAAAATCAAGCAACAGGTCAGTACCGATCTGGCCGCATATCTAGGAGTAGACAAATGAGACGATTTCTGTTGGTTTTTAGCGGGCTGCTCATGCTCATTTTGCTGGCCGGTTGTAGCGTAACGACCCGTGAAGTCGCCCCGGATGAACAGGTGATTTATGATGAGAGTTATCATTTCTCTGATAAAAAGGCGATTGTGGACGCTATGGTGACATCGCTGCTTTCAAAATATCCGCTGTTACGGGCGACTGACCGTCCGGTCCTGATTGTTTACGGCATTGCCAACCGCACCAGTGAACATATCAGCACCAGCGCAATGACCGACGATATCCGTCAGTCGCTCCTGGCTTCGGGACGTGTCCGCTTCATCAATGAAACCCAGCGGCAAAATATTGCCCGGGAAACCAGCTATCAATATGGTGGAACCGTTGCCGCGGAAACGCGGATCCAAAAGGCCCGTCAAGTTGGTGCCAGGTATATGCTGACCGGCACGCTTCGATCGATAGAAAAAAATCAGCCCCGGCAATTTCGCCTGAAAAAGAAAACTCTGATGTATTACAGTCTGAATATGGAATTGACCGATATCCAGACCGGTTTGATTGAATGGGCCGACAGTACTGAAGTCATCCGCGAAGCTTCCAAGCCGTTCATTGGCTGGTAGCCAGCTAACACTTCTGCCATGAAATTTTTCTTGCCAGCCGGGTTTGCGTTTTTACGTCGATCCGGTTTTCATTTTCTCTGCCTGCTTGTTGTTCTGGTCAACCTGACCGGCTGCGCCGGAAAACTCAACAAGGCTGCTGCCCAGTTTCACGCCGGTAATCCTCAAGCGGCCCTGAAAACTCTGGAGCGGGGGGATCATTCAGGGACCCGTAATCAGCTTTTGTTTCTCCTGGAGAAGGGCGTTGTCCTGCACCAGCTGGGGCAGTATCAGCAGAGCGCTGAACAATTGCTGCAAGCTGCCAGCTTGATTGATTCTTTTGAGGCGATCAGTCTCAGTGAACAGGCCGGGTCGCTGGTGACCAATGACTGGTTGACACGTTACCAAGGGGAATATAGCGAACGTCTCTGGGTCCACAGCTATCTGATGATGAATTATCTGTTGCTTGGCCAGTATGATGATGCCCTGGTTGAGGCCAAACAGGCACTGAAGAGGCTACAGCAATACCCACAGGCTTTGAAACATGATTATTTTACCCGTGCTCTGATCGCTCTCTGTTTCGCCAATCTGGCCGAAGATAACGACGCCTATCTGGTTTATCGCCAGTTAGCCGATGACCTGCCCACTCCAAAACCTGTTGCTGCCGATATCGTCTATCATGCCGGGAAACTGGGGATGCAGGATGAAGTGGAGCGCTTTAAGCGCATAATGGTAGCAGGTTCCGCTGATGATGCCGAATTGGTTCTGTTTATTGCCCATGGTAAGATCCCGGAAAAGCAGCCCGGCAATGTTTTTCTGCCGCCCTCAATCCGCTTTGCTTTTCCTTACTACGCTGCTGCAGAAATCCCTGGGCTTAAGCTGACGGTTTCGCCCGTTTCCCGGCAAGCCTTGCCTTTGCTTTCGACTGACTTAGGTTCGGTAGCACAGGAGGCATTGGAAGCACGAAAATTACGCATTATCGCTAAAGAAACAGTTCGAGCGGCGGCCAAGGAAGCGATTGCTCAATCGGTTGGTAATAAAAATGATGCCGCCGCGGAGGTGATTGTCCGGGTTGCGCTCTTTTTGCTGGAAGAGCCGGACACCCGATGTTGGAAGACTTTGCCCGGAAGGTTGACGCTGGTGCGGATTCCATTAGCTGCCGGACGCCATAATTTACAGCTTCAGTTGCGTTCTCATGGATGGGCTGACCAGCAGACCATTGACCTGCCTGAATTCGAATTACGCCGAGGTCAGCGGGCTTTTCGGACGTTGCGCTTTTGAATGGATGTTTGGATAAAAAAGAGAGCGGCTTGAAGGCCAGAGGTTGTCAGACTGTCAGCTTTAACTCTTTCCGGCTGTGACAGCCTGACCCCCAGCGATCTATGTATTATTGTCGCGTCAGTGACCGATATCTGATGCGGTGAGGCTGGTCGGCATCCTTGCCGAGGCGGCGTTTGCGATCGGCTTCATATTCAGAATAATTCCCTTCATACCAGACGACTTGAGAATCACCTTCAAACGCCAGAATATGGGTGGCGATCCGATCCAGAAACCAGCGATCGTGACTGATGATCACCGCGCAGCCGCCGAAGTTCTCCAGACCTTCTTCCAGCGCGCGCATGGTATTGACATCAAGGTCGTTGGTCGGTTCGTCCAGGAGCAAAACATTGGCTTCTTCCCGCAGCATTTTAGCGAGATGAACCCGGTTGCGCTCGCCGCCGGAAAGGACGCCAACTTTTTTCTGCTGGTCGGAGCCGGAAAAATTGAAGCGGGCAACGTAGGCCCGTGAGTTGACCGTTTGCCCACCAACCGGAATCATTTCCTGGCCGCCAGTCACCTCTTCCCAGATCGTTTTACTACCATCCAGTTCACGCTTTTGATCGACATACCCGAGCTGCACCGTTTCCCCGACTTTGAAGCTGCCACTGTCGGCCTGCTCCTGCCCGGTGATCATATTAAATAGGGTCGATTTTCCGGCACCATTGGGGCCGATCACCCCGACAATACCGCCGGCGGGCAGGTTGAAGCTGAGGTTGTCAATCAGCAACCGGTCTCCAAAACCTTTACTGACATCCTTGGCTTCGACGACCACTCCGCCCAAGCGTGGTCCTGGTGGAATGTAGAGCTCAAGGGTTTTCTCTTTTTCCAGACCGGCATTGCCAAGAAGTTGTTCATACGAATTGATGCGGGCCTGGGCTTTGGCATGACGTCCCTTGGGAGACATGCGGATCCATTCCAGTTCACGCTGCAAGGTCTGCTGCCGTTTACTTTCCGATTTTTCTTCTTTGCGCAAACGTTCCTGCTTCTGCTCCAACCAGCTGGAATAGTTACCTTTCCAGGGGATTCCATGGCCGCGATCCAGTTCCAGAATCCAGCCCGCGACATTGTCGAGGAAATAGCGATCGTGGGTCACGGCAATGACAGTTCCCTGATAGCGCTGGAGATGTTGTTCCAGCCAGGCCACAGTTTCGGCATCCAGGTGGTTGGTCGGCTCGTCGAGAAGCAGGATGTCCGGCCTCCTCAGCAATAGGCGACAGAGGGCGACGCGCCGTTTTTCTCCACCGGAGAGCACTTTGATGGAAGTTTCCGGCGGCGGACAGCGCAGTGATTCTTCTGCCAGCTCCAACCGTGAATCAAGCTCCCAGGCATCGGCAGCATCAAGCTGGTCCTGCACCTCTGCTTGTCGGGCCAGTAGTTTGTCCATATCACAGTCCGGGTCGGCGAAAGCGTTGTTGATGTCTTCAAATTCTGCCAGTAGATCAACGACCTCCTGAACCCCTTCTTTGATCACTTCACGGACGGTTTTACTCTCGTCAAGTTGCGGTTCCTGTTCCAGATAGCCAACGCTGTAGCCTTCAGAGAGAACCGCTTCGCCGTTAAATTCCCGATCAACGCCGGCCATGATCCGCAGCAGGGTTGATTTGCCCGATCCGTTGAGGCCGAGAACGCCTATTTTAGCACCGTAAAAATAGGACAGGGAGATGTCCTTGATGATCGGCTGTTTGTTGTAGCTTTTGCTGACCCGCATCATTGAATAGATAATTTTTTTTGTGTCTTCGCTCATATGTTCGCCTTTAGGGGTTATTTGTGCTCAGAGAATGGGCCTGTATAGCATTCTGTTCGGGCTGATCGCAATAGCTTAGTTGGGTAAAAGTTAGCGATTAATCTGGATCTTTCTCCAGGCTGGAGAGAGCGTTGAGGAAGGAGCGGGTCATTTCCGGGTGCAGCGATTTTCCAGCATTGTCGAGCATGATGGCGCTTATCTGTCCGAAGGTCAACGGCTCTTTATAGGATCGCCGAGTACGCAGGGCATCATAAACATCCGAAATCGAAGTCATATAACTGCAGGTGTTCAGCTGCCAGTTGTGGGGCGTTTCCGGGTACCCTTTGCCGTCGTAGCCAATGTGGTGCTCATAGGCAGTCACGACGGCCAGACGTGGAATCCCGGGTGAGTTTAACAGGTATTCGGCACCCAACTGGGGATGCTGCCGCATAATGGCCCATTCTTCCGGATCAAGTTGGCCAATTTTGTTGAGGATGTCTGGTGAAACAAACATCTTGCCGACATCATGAAGCATGGCCGCAATACCGATCTCATTGAGCAGCGGCCCTTCAATGCCAAGCAGTTTTGCCTGGGCCAGGTTGAGTAAGCAGATGTTGGTTGAGTGGGTGTAGACATATTCATCCATCGAACGTAATGGCGCCATTGCCAGCATGACATCCGCATTTGCTCCAAAGGCGTTGACAAAGTCGCCGACAATCTCGCTGATACCGACAACATTGAGTTGTTTCTTTTTTCTGACGTCATGGTAGATATCCATGAACTTGTCTCTATCCTGCTCAGCAATTTCCGAAAAATCGGCAATAGCTGAATAGCCCTCACTGCCTGATTCTGTATGGCGATAGCGAACCTCGACCTGGCCGTACTCGAGATGTTCGGTTTTCCTTGGTTCCTGCCCTTTGGTCCGAAGTTTGCTCAGATTGCTGGTCAATTTGAGAAGCTCATCCGTGGAAATACCGGGAGTCATCTTCAGATAACTGATTTCCAGATTTTTGAAGCCTTCTATCAAGCGCTCTACTGAGAGGTTGCTAGCCACAGGACGATCTGCGCAGATCAGGCGATTTTCAATAAGCTTGAGGGTTACTTCCGGGGTTTCACTGAAAAGGATCTGCAGTTGTTCACGCGCCTGGTGACAAAGATTGAGGACTTGCGGATGCTCCAGTTGATAGAGGGAGGCGTTGGCCGCAGCGGTGGTGATCTGGCGGACGAACAGCTGAAGATGTTTTTCGCTGGCATGACTCATCGCTGCCCTCCCGCATGACTGTGTAGCTGTAACTGCGCTTTAGCCAGCTGACTCTGAGTTCGATCACGCTTATTGATGACGGCATTGAGCAGCGGCCCACTCGCTTGCGGTGGGTAGGCACCCAGGCGTTTGATGATTTCAAGATGAAGATCTTTTTGCCGGCGTGTCCGGAGGAGGCCTTTCTTGCTTAACAGCTTTGCCAGGACCGGGATGCTTTCTGGTTTGCCCAGGAACGCCAGACTGTCAAGCAGCAGCTTTTTCAGGATTAAATCCTCATCGTTAAGCACTTCTGACTGGAGGAGATGATGAAGTTGATGGAGAATTTTGACATCCTGACTCAGCTCAGCCAGTGGAATCATTGCCGCAAGTGTTTCCTTATTGCCGCTGGACAGTTCCTTTAATAACAGCCGGTTCGCAGTTGCTGGATTATAGCGGAAGAGAATCCTCAATGCTTCCTGGCGCACCTTTGGGTGGGGATGGGTGGTTAACTGGTGAACCGCTTTCATCGGTAGCACCCCTTTTTGCCGACCTAGGACGATGAGCAGGTTGCGGACCAGGTACCAGCGTTTGTCCTGTAAGGTTTTAATGATGATCTGGTGGCCTTTGCTCCCGAGTTCAACCAGCAGTCTCATCCAGGTTTTCCTGCGTGTCATCTGCTCATCATTCCCCAGACGCTCAATCAGTAGCTCAGCATAGGGCTCACCAATTTCGCTAATGTAGGAGCAGATCTCATCATATTTCTCTTTTCCCCACATTTCGATACTGTCGAGAACCTCATTCATAAAGCTTTCACGGGTATGGTCTGCGAGGACATTTTCATCAAGAAAGCGGGCGCTGGATATCCCACCATAGAGATACTGAGACCAGCGGATAAAAATTTCCTGGAGTGATTGAAAATCCCCCGTCTCAAGGAAAAAACGCGAGAGTTCAGTCAGATTTTCCTGAATCAACCCTTCAACATCCCTGTCTACCTGATTTCGCAGCATATTGAAGATGATTGCGCAACACTGCCTTTCAACCGACTGTTTCTCCATGTTCTGTTTTAAAATATGTGCAGTCTGCGGTGGCACAGTCCCTTTGACTTTGCCGACCAAGATCTTATCCAGAGTCTTTTGATAATCACTGGGAATATAGGCATCATGATTGTCTTCCAGCAGCAATATCTCAATCCGGGATTTAAGCATTTCATCGGAAAGATGACGGCCCGCGCCAGTGACATTGTGGACGTTATTGCCGCGGGCGGTTGTGGAAAATTGCCCGAGCAGATCAATGAGTCGTGACGAGATGTTCAGCTGTTCGCTGTTTTTTTGTTGCAGGGCCTCGGAGATAATCTCCTGTGGCAGTGATCCCAAAATGGTGGCCGATGTCTCCGGATGCTGATCCAGGGCGCGAAAAGTACTGTTGAGAAAACTGCGTTTCAAATCCGGACTGAGATTCTTAGCCAAAATACCTAATTGCTCGCCTATGTCTGCGTTGTTCTGGCTCTCTGTCCTTTGAGTTTTCGCGATGAATGAACTGATGACCTGGTCGTAATCAATCACTTTCCCCGGAGACTTTTCTGTCGTCTGGTTAAGAATTTCGGCAACCAGGGCGGGATCAATCCGTTCTTTTGATCCGACGACTTTTCCCTCCTGGTCCAGTTGCCCGGACAATAAGCCCTGGAGAAAATCATCCCAAAGCATATTCGCAGAATTCTTGTCCGCTTGTTGTTCTCCAGTGCTGGCCTGAAAAGCCCCGTAGTCAATCGGTATGACAGTGATGTTTTTGATCTGCCGCTGCTCAAGCAAAGCGGGGATTCCGCCGGCATTTTCCTGCGCCTGTTTCTCTTGCCTTAAAATTTGATTGAACTGAATAAGTTCAGTAGTCTCCAGGCCTGCGTGAAAACTGATTGAGGCAATGTCGAGTGAAGAAAGGAATCTGGCGAAATCACGGTAAACAGGATTTTTTTCGTCGAGCCAATTCTGTTCAAAAATCAGTGCCTCCGGAGCGATTCCCAGGGTAATTTCCGCTCTGAATTGGCAAAGCTTATTCAGAATCTTTAAGACGGTGTTGCTGCTGCTGATGATCTGCGGGTGTTTGGGAGGGTAAAGCGAGAGCTGGCGCCTGGCGATATTCAGGTCGTAAATAAAGTCAGACAGAATCTGGGTGTCCAGATCGGGCTTAATGTTTTTTTCTTGCAGCTGATCCACTTTTCCCCCGTGTAAGGCTATACCAAAGTCGTAACCACACAGATTATAGACAAAATCTATAAAAAATAAAATAAATTAATTATTTTTTGTTCAGATTTATTCGTGGCCGTTGTCGCTTTTATCAAGGCCGCTGAGAACTTGAAGAAAACTGTAGGTTAATTGTGGGTGGAGTTTGTTGCCAGCAAGGTCAAGCATGATGGAAATGATCTGGTTCAGATCCAGTGCTTCTTCGTAAGCCCGGTGGGTCCTCATGGCGTCGTAGGTATCTGAAATAGCTGTCATGTATGAGCAGAGGTGCTGTTGCCATGGCCGTTTGGTCTTTGGGTATCCGGTATTGTCATATCGCATGTGGTGCTCGAAGGCGGTTATAACCGCCAAGCGGGGAACCCCGGGAGTATTGATCAGATATTCGGCTCCAAGGCGTGGATGCTGTTGCATAATCTGCCATTCCTCTTCGTTCAGTTTTCCTGATTTACCGAGGATATCAGGAGAAATAAACATTTTACCGACATCATGGAGCATGGCGGCAATGCCAATATCATTGAGCAGTTGCCCATCAATTCCGAGAACTTTGGCCTGGGCCAGATTGAGCATGCAGATATTGGTTGAATGGGTATAGGTATATTCATCCATTGAACGCAACGGAGCCAGGGCCAAAAAGGCGTCACTCTGGCTGTTGAATGCATTGACAAAGCCATTGACGATTTCATGAATGCCGGACATCTCCAGTTTTTGTTTGCTGCGGACCGCCTGATAAAGTTCCATGAAACGGCCGGCTTCGAGAGTGGAAATCTCAGCCAGATCCAGCGCGCCGAACTGGGCAGAACTGGCTTGCTTATAACGAATTTCAATTCTGCCGTAGTGGATGTGTTCGCTATCTTTGATGTCAATCTGCTTGTCCGGGCTTTTACTGAGAATATTGATCAGCCCCAGTAATTCCTCGGCATAAATGCCAGATTCAATCTTTAGATGACTGATGCCGTTTTTTGTCAGTGCAGAAATCAGTCGTTTAATTGCAAGGCTCTCTGCCGCGGGCTTATTGGCATAAATCAGTTGGCCATCGATGACCTTCAGAATCAGATCACCATGACGGTTGAAAAGTTGATGCAGTTGCTCAAGGGCCTGTTTGTTGAGACGTAGAACCTGGCGATGTTCGGGATGGTAGAGGGCAGCATTGGCTGCGGCCGTGGTCAGCAGTCTGACCAGTTTCTGAAAATGATCCAGATGGGTACTGTTCTGTTGCGGGTTCATTGTCGTTGCTCCAGAGCCAATTTCGCCAATTGCTTGAACTTGCCGGAGGCCAGTTCCTGCAGCAGCTTCTCCGCTGAGGTGCCGGGAAATGCGGCCAGATTGTGAATGATTTCAGCCTGCAGCTGTTTGAGCCGCCGGCTGACCAGAAGCCCTTGTTTATTCAAGGTGCGCCGCAGAATCGGAAGGCTTTCGCGGTTGCCGATACGGGTCAGTGTACGGATCGTTTCTTTGCTCAACTCCAGCTGACTGTCATCGGCTGGTTCCAGCTCCAACCCCTTATGCAAAAGTGCCAGGACTTTTGGATCCCGGCTTAAATCAGCAAGCTTTATGGCTGAGAAACGGGCCTCAATATCTTCACTGCGCAGTTCCTGCAGCAGCAACCGATTTGCCGTTGCCGGATTACAGGAGAATAAAATACGGATGACTTCAATGCGCACCTTCGGGTGTGGATGTTCAGAAAGTTTCTGCACTTTTTTGATGTTGTGCGGATCGAGCTTCTTGCCGAGAACTGCGAGCAGGTTACGCACCAGATACCAGCGCTCGTCAGTGAGTGCGCGGAGGATCTTTTGTTGTGCATCACCACCGATACTTTCCAGAATGTTTATCCAGCGCTGCCGCTCTGACCATTCTGGAGCCAGTCCCAGCTGCTCGATGAGCAGGTCACTGTAGGGTTCCCCCACCGCCGCAATATAAGCAACAATCTGGTGGTGGAGCTCCTCTTCCCAGAGCTCGAAACCGTCAATCACTTCAGCCATGAAGGTCGGCTGAGTATGATTTGCCAGGACTTTTTCATCAAAAATATTGGCGGCGGCATTTCCGCTGTAAAGGTAGTGTGACCATTGCTGGTAAATATCGCGCAGGCTGCTGAAATCACCGGTATCCAGAAAATATCGTGAAAGATCGAGCAAGTTGTCCTGTACCGCGGTTTCCTGTTCCACATCAAGCGGCTCATGCAGCATTTCAAACAGGATGGCTACATAGTTGAGCTCAACAGATTGAGCTTCAATCTGACTTTTCAGTTTCTCTTTCTCATCATCCGGGATGCTGCCATGAAGATCATCACCGAGAATATGGCCTAAAGCAGTTTGGTAATTGCCCGGCATATAGAGATCTTGCTGTTCCTCACTGAAGAGTACGTCCAGCCTGGCGCGGACCATGTCCTGAGATAGTTGCTCTTTGCCTGTGTGGATGTTATGGCTGAAGCTGGTGCTTGAATCGTTCGCAAGGTTGCTGGCCAATAAAAACAGGCGTGATGATACATTCAACTTCTGCTGGCTCTTTTTAGCGATTGCGTTCTGTAGTATATGGGCCGGGATTTTTTTCAACAGGCTCGGGGCCGCCTCCTGATGTTGGTCGAGAACCCGGAAAATGCTGTTAAAAAGCTGCTCCTGAGCCGCCGGGTTCAAATGTCCCAGAAGGGCGTTGAATTTTCTATCGGTTTCCGTATTTGCCTGGGCAAAGCCCTGCTGCTGAATGCGGTTTTCGATGAACCTGTCGAGCGCTGGAGCGTACTGTTCCTGCCCCCTGTTGCTGGCGAGCTGTTGATTCAAAACTTCAGCAACCGCTGTAAGATCAAGGTCTGATGTGGATTCCCCAAAATCAAGGATGCCATTCTGTAAGCCATGAAGAAAGTTTTCCCAGATTTGGCTCTGTTGTTCAACCAGTTTCTGGCTTGACTGGAAAACGTCGTAATCGACTGAAATAACAGAGATATTCTCGATCTGCTGTTGTTCGAGAAGCTGTTCAACCCCACCAAAAGATTCAATTTTTTCGCGGTCATAACGCAGCAGTTGGTTAAAGCGAATGAGCTCGGGCCCTTTCAGGCCTGCGTGAAAACTGACTGAAGCAATGCCCAGATCAGAAAAATAACCGGCAAAATCACGGTGATTCGCATCCTCTTTGGCGAGCCATTGCTGCTCAAACAAAAGCGCATCAGGAGTAATTCCCAGAGTAATAGGGTCATGTGAATGAAAAAGTTCAGTGAGCAAATTCAGTGTCTTGTCAATGCTGGATTTTATTTGTGGATGCTCTGCGGGATAAAGTGCAAGTTGCCGTCTTGCGATATTCAGCTCATGAAGGAAAGAGCTCAATAACGGTTTGTCCGGGTTGGTTGATTGTACGTTGTTTGTTTGCCTGTCCACAGTATCCTCATGATGAGTTTTTTACATTGGCTGAGTATATCAGATTTTGTCTGTTTGGGTGCAGGCAGCTAGTTCTATTGCATTCACTGAGCTTTGGTGCTAGATTTTCGACGTGATATGCATACTCCTTCAGCGAAACCCTGCGTATGAGCCTCCGCAAACATTTTGATGTTGGCGATGCGGCTCTGGCTGCACAATTGTTTGGCCAGCAGAATAAGCATCTTAAACTTATAGAGAAAAAACTTGGCATCCGCCTCGGCAGTCAGGGAACCTTGATTCACCTTCATGGGGACTCGGCCCAGGTTGAGGTCGGTTTTCGCCTGCTCGAGGAACTCTGCCTGCTCCTGCAGGAAGATATGCCACTTTATCCCGCCGATATTGATTACGCGATCCGCATACTTTCCACAGATTCCTCAACGTCTTTGAAAGATATTTTTTTCGATACCGTCTTTGTTTCGGCCCGCAACAAGTTGATCGCTCCCAAAAGCCTGATGCAAAAAACTTATATTGATAATATTCGTCAGAACCACGTTGTCTTTGGCATTGGCCCGGCCGGAACCGGAAAAACTTATCTGGCCATGGCCATGGGTGTCGCCGCCTTGATGCGCAAGGAAGTGAGTCGCATTATGCTGGTGCGCCCGGCGGTTGAAGCCGGAGAAAAACTTGGGTTTTTACCGGGGGATCTGGCAGAAAAGGTCAATCCCTACCTGCGACCGTTATATGACGCACTGTATGACATGCTCGATCTGGAAAAAGCACAGTCCTTGGTGGAAACCGGAATTGTCGAGGTGGCCCCCTTGGCTTTTATGCGTGGCCGCACATTGAATGACGCTTTTGTTATTCTTGATGAAGCGCAGAATACGACCGCAGAACAGATGAAAATGTTTTTAACGCGCCTGGGGTTTGGTAGCCGGGCGGTCATTACCGGCGATGTCACCCAGATTGACTTGCCGCGGGATAATCAATCCGGCCTGTTACACGCGATAGATGTGCTGGTTGGGGTCCCGGGAATCGCTTTTACTCATTTCAGTGATCTGGATGTGGTTCGTCATCCGATTGTTCAGGCCATTGTCCAGGCATATCAGCGGGCTGATCGCCGTAATAGTGAACAGACTCACCGGAACGCGGGATAACACTGGTGCCAAATTTTGAGGAACTATGACCAAAGAAGAAAAAACTAAAAACCAGCAGGGCCGGACGGCAATTTTTAGTGGTGGTGTCCAGAGTTTACGTAACCGCCGCAAAAATCAGCTTGGTGGCTGGTTGTTGATTACCGTTGCCGTACTTTTGACCCTGGTCATTGTGCCCAAGGGCGGCTTAATTCCGGACTACTACGCACCGGGAGATATCGCCTCACGGGATATAAAATCGCCCCGCGATCTTCTGGTGGAGGATGCCCAGCTAACTCAGGCGAAACGTGTTGAAGCCGCAAGCGCGGTGCCTTTGGTGTACGAACTTGAAAGTTCAGCAGGGTTGGAGGCAATTAAGCGCATACGGAGCGGTCTGGAGCTCTTGCGGCAACGTCAGAATTCCGATAACGGGCAAAGCCAGGAAGATTTTCTTCTCCAGCTGGAAGCTGTTTTTGGCGTCCCGTTGACCAGCGAGGAATATCGTCCGCTGATCAAACTGCCTTTCAGTCAGGACCTGGCTGTTTTGATGGGCGACTTACTGCAGCCTATTTTCGGCCGGCCTATTGTGGCAAATTTACAGACCTTTCAGGCTGATCGCAACCAAGGGCTCGTGGCCTTGGAACGCAATGGTGGCAAGGAGATAAATCCGGGAGTTCTGGATCAGACCATCGGTTTGAATGATGCTTTGACCCAGGCGAAAAGAGAACTGTCCTTAATCCCCGGGATGTCTGATCTTCAACAACAGACCCTGTTGAAACTTGTTCAGCAGCAGTTACGGCCGAATTTAGCATTCAAACAACAGGAAACGGAGCGCCAAAGAGTTGCGGCGGAAGATCAGGTGGCCCCGGTTCTGTTTCAAATAAAAAAAGGTGAAATGGTAGTCCGCGAAGGCGAGCGAGTGACCGCTGACCAGATTCTTAAACTGCGGGCCATCCGCAAGTCGGGCAGTGATAACCGCAGTTTACAAACGGCGGCAGGGCTGCTTATCTGCATTCTCCTGCTGATCTATGTCGCTTTTAACTTTGCTCAGAAGAATGTCAGTAAATTTCATCCAGATTCCCGCGACCTCCTGTTTTTGACGGCAGTTTTTCTTGCGCTCTTTGTGCTCATCAAAGTGTCAATCTTTATCAGTGCCGGGATGGGAAATACCTTTTCCTATTTTGATTCCTCGGTCTACTTTTATGCTATCCCCTTCGCTTTGGGTGCCATGCTGGTGCGGATTGTCCTCAACTCGGAAACGGCATTTCTCTTTGCGGTATGCTGCTCAATTCTCGTCGGGATACTGTTCGGCAACAGCCTGCTGATGGCTCTCTACGCTCTGGCAGGCAGTCTGGTTGGCGCTCACGGCGTGCGCCAGTGTCAGGCCCGTTCAACCCTGTATCGCGCGGGTTTTTGGTTGGGGTTGACCAACATGGCGCTGATTCTGGGTATCCACTTCCTGACGGGCCGCGTTTTTGAGCTGGAGTTACTCTGGAAACTGGGCTTCGGATTCTTTGGTGGTCTGGCGAGTGCGGTTTTCGTCAATGGTACAGTTCCATTGGTGGAATCCTTTTTTAAGTACACCACCGACATCAAGTTGCTTGAACTGGCGAACATGAATTCACCGATTCTGCGGCAACTGATGATTGAGGCTCCGGGAACCTACCATCATTCCATTCTGGTTGGTAATCTGGCAGAGTCGGCGGCTGAGTCGATTAACGCCAATCCTCTGCTGGCAAGGGTTTCAGCCTATTATCACGATATTGGGAAAATTAAAAAACCGCTCTATTTTATCGAAAATTCAGGGGGACAGCGAAACAAGCACGATAAGCTGGCACCTTCGATGAGCGCCTTGATTCTGACCTCTCATGTCAAAGACGGGGTCGAACTGGCGCGCGAGCATAAGCTGGGTGCGGAGTTGATCGATATTATTCAGCAGCACCATGGGACCACGCTGATCAAGTTTTTTTATGATCGGGCTAAAAATCAGGCCGACCCCGGAGTTCAGCAGATTGATGAACGGGATTATCGCTATCACGGGCCTAAGCCACAGACGCGTGAAGCCGCCGTGATCATGCTGGCGGATGCTATAGAAGCTGCCAGCCGGACACTGACCGACCCCACCCCGGCACGTATCCAGGGGATGGTTCAGAAGTTGATTAACAACATTTTTATTGACGGTCAATTGAATGAGTGTGACCTGACATTGAAAGATTTAAATCTCATCGCCAAGAGTTTTAACAGGGTTTTGTCGGGATCCTTCCACCATCGTGTTGATTATCCCGAACCGGTACATATTGTCAGGGAAAAGACTGAAGGCGACGAGCGCATACCGGTGAATGAAAGGGCCAAATTAAAAAGTGCGAATTCAGATAGAAAATCGCCAGAAGAGACACAAGATCCTGAAGCGGCCGATTCGGAAAGTAGCCCAGAGGATCTTAAGCGACTTGGGATGTCCTGAAGCGGAACTCTCAATTCTGATAATCGATAATGCTGCTATTCAGGAGATTAATCGGGATTATCTTCAGCGTGATCATGCAACCAATGTGATTTCCTTTGCCATGCAGGAAGGCGAGGGGGCAGGCTTAAATCCCTCGATTCTAGGTGACGTAGTAATTTCAGCAGAGAGGGCCGCCGAAGATGCCAGAGACGCAGGCATCCCTTTTGAGCATGAACTCTGGTTTTTACTGCTGCATGGTATCCTTCATCTGCTGGGCTATGATCATGAACGCGGCATGGAGCAGGAAGCAACATTGATGGAAGCAAAGGAACGTGAAATCTTTGATCTGCTGACACAGGAATTTCCCTTGTCTGTGGATTTCACTTGAAATAAATGGAGAATAAAAAACTGGTGGATAACGGTCATTCAGCCCCGGAGCCTGACGGGATATTTAAAAGACTGGCGCGTCGATTCAGCAGTCGACTTCAGGCAAACAGCGAAGAAGAATTACAGGAACTGATTGATGCCTCTGAACAACAGGGGATTATCAATGAACATGAAGGTGACATGCTCCAGTCCATTCTGGAACTGGATGAAACTATCCTGCGAGAAATAATGGTGCCGCGCACGGCAATGGTTTGCGCTGATGCTGATGCCCCTTTTAGCCAGATTTTATCCACCATCCTTAAGTCCGGCCACTCTCGCATCCCGGTTTACAAGGGCAATGTTGATAATATTATCGGCCTCGTTTACGCCAAAGATCTTCTGCGTTACTGGGGACGGCCATTAGATGATATCCCTTTGGCGGAAGTCCTGCGGCCTCCCTATCTGGTTCCAGAATCCAAGCAGGTCAGCGTTCTGTTGAAAGAGTTGCGCGAATCTCGGGTTCACATCGCTATTGTTATCGATGAGTATGGTGGAACCTCAGGCCTGGTAACGATTGAGGATGTGATCGAAGAGATCGTCGGTGATATCCAGGATGAATATGACCGCGAGGAAGAGTGGCTGGTTGCTCAGCCGGATGGGTCTGTGCTGGTCGATGGACGGTTGAATGTTGAAGAATTTGAAGAGTATTTTGATGTTGAGGTTGCCCGCGAAAAATTTGATACGGTGGGTGGTTATGTTGTTGAACAATTTGGCCGGGTCCCTGTTGTTGGCGAACAGGTCAAAGTTGGGGATTTCGATATGTTGATTGAACAGGGCGATCAACGGGCTATCCGTCAGCTTCGTATCTTTCCGTTAAAGGCTGCTGTTGGCGAGCCGCCTGAACGTTAGTTGTGATGCACCGAATTAATCCTGTTTTGATTGCTTCTGCCGTCTCCGGACTGCTGTTAGCGGCAGCATTTCCCCGCCCTGATCTGTTCCCAATTGCCTGGTGTGCACTGATTCCTTTACTGCTGGTCATGCAGCGGCGGCCATTTGCCTCAGGGTTCACGGCCGGGATCGTTTTTTTTGCGATCGTTCTATACTGGCTGAATATTGTGATGACCACCTACGGTGGTTTGCAGCCGGTTTTTTCGTTATTGGCTTATCTGTTTTTGGTTGTCTATCTTGCCGCCTATTTTGGTGTAGCAACCTGGCTGGCGTGCCGCCTGAGAGAAATATTTAAGCTGCCCTACCTGATGACGATGCCGGTCCTCTGGGTGGCCCTGGAATATCTGCGCGGTTTTTTGTTAACCGGGTTTCCCTGGGCGTTGCTTGGCTATTCACAGCAGAACTTTTCAGCGGCAATTCAAAGTGCCGATGTAACCGGGGTCTATGGTGTCAGTTTTCTCTTGATTGCGGTTAACTGTGCTTTTGCCTGGGTCATTTCAGCCTCTAAAAGTCGTCTAGCCTGGTTGGGGGTCGCTGCGGTTCTTTCAATGACAACAACCCATGTCGGTTATGGCCTCTGGAGAAATTCGCAACCTCTGGAACAACGTGAAGATCACCTTCGGGTTTCACTGGTTCAGGGGAACATTGAACAGGCGCAGAAATGGATCCCAGAAAACCGTCAGACCAGTATAGATATCTATCGACAGCTCTCCGAACAGGCTGCGCAACAATCATCTGATTTGTTGATCTGGCCGGAAGCGGCAACGCCTTTCTTTTTTCAGGACGAATCTGACCTCGCACAGCAGGTGCGAGAAATACCGGTAGAATTGAATACTCCGCTGCTTTTAGGCAGTCCTGCCTATCGGTCATCAGTCGAAGCGAAATACAAATATTTTAACAGCGCCTTTTTGCTGTCAGCTAACGGCTTAGAACTGGGGCGTTCTGACAAAATCCATTTGGTTCCTTTTGGTGAATATGTTCCTTTGGGCAACCTGCTGTCCTTTATCAACAAACTGGTAGTCGGGGTGGGTGATTTTTCTCCCGGGCATGTCAATCCCCTGCCGCTTAACGGTGATAAAATCGGGGTGTTGATTTGTTATGAAGCTATCTTTCCGCAGCTGTCCCGCGATTATGTCCGCAATGGCAGCCGCCTGTTGGTGAATTTGACCAATGATGCCTGGTTTGGAAACTCGTCGGCCCCTTATCAGCATCTGGCTATGGCTCGTTTCCGTGCGATTGAGAATCGAATCTGGCTGGCTCGGGCTGCAAATACTGGCATTTCAGCGCTGATCTCTCCATCCGGAAGGATTTCACAAGCGGGCCAGATTTTCCAACCCCTGCAGATGAGTGGAACCGTTGGTCTGGGTGCTGAAGCAACTTTTTACACCCGTTTTGGTGATGTCTTCGCCTATGGTTGCCTTGGCTTGAGTGGTGTTTTTCTGGCCCTCATATTGATAAAGCGCAAAGTGTCAGAATAGTTTACCGCTGTTCATAGGTGACGCTCATACTTGAATAAATCCGCTATACTCATAGACAGATCCTTAATGCCGGGAGTCTGTAGATGTCCTTTAGAGTAAAGTTTAAACGATACCCTTTTACCCGTCGAATACTGCTCCTTAGCCTCAGCCTCAGTATCTATATTCCATTTACGGCTTTAGCCGAAGAAATTCCTCAGCTTCCGATGGCCTGGCTGGGAATGTCGATGACTGTTTTAGGTGGTCTGGCATTGTTCCTGTTTGGCATGGATCAAATGACCGATGCCCTGAAAGCTGCTGCGGGGGCGAAATTACAAACTGTCCTGGCCCGCCTGACCTCAAATCGCTTTAGTGGAGCGCTGGTCGGAGCTTTGGCAACGGCTGTTATCCAGTCATCGTCGGTTACGACAGTGCTGGTGGTTGGTTTTGTCAGCGCCGGCCTGATGACTTTGTCGCAATCGATCGGCGTGATTATGGGTGCCAATATCGGTACCACCATAACCGCACAGATCATCGCTTTTAAAATCACGCGGTACGCACTGGGTTTTGTTGCTCTGGGTTTCGCAATGCTTTTTCTCGGACGGCAGGAGAGGGTAAAGCATTACGGCGGGATTATTCTCGGCTTGGGCCTGGTTTTTTTTGGCATGAGCATTATGAGTGAAGCCATGACACCACTACGTACTTATCCACCGTTTCTTGATTTGATGGTCCGCATGGAGCATCCACTTTTGGGAATTGCGGTCGGTGGAATTTTTACCGCCCTGATCCAATCCTCCTCGGCAACGACCGGGATTGTGATTGTCCTCGCGAGCCAGGGATTTATTACTCTTCCTGCAGGAATTGCCCTGGCTCTGGGAGCTAATGTCGGCACCTGTGTCACCGCGATGCTGGCTGCTATTGGCAAGCCGCGTCCGGCTTTGCGCGCGGCAGCCGTGCACGTGCTGTTTAACCTTGCCGGGGTTCTCATCTGGGTTGGTTTAATCGATTGTCTGGCTCAGGTCGCTGTTTCGTTTTCACCCGCGTATGCGCAGCTTAGCGGTATTGCCAGGGCTGCGGCAGAAGCTCCACGCCAGATCGCTAATGCGAATACTCTGTTCAATATTGTTAATACGTTGATTTTTATCATGTTCACACCTTCTCTCGGCCGTTTTGTGACCTGGTTATTTCCCGACAAAGCCAGCCCCAGAGGTGCGCCGATTATTACCCCCAAATATCTCGATAATCACCTGCTCGATACCCCCTCCGCAGCTTTAAATATGGCCCGCTTAGAAATCGGGCAACTCGGCTATCAGGTTTTATTGATGATGTCGATGGCACAGACGGCCTTAGAAAAACAATCTGATGAGTTGTTTCGTGAAATGGAAAAAGCTGATGATATCGCCGATATCCTTCATGCAGCTATCATTGAATATCTGAGCAAAATAGGAAAACGCCAATTAACAGAATTGCAAGCGCAGGATTATTTCAGGCTGACTCAGTCTGCGGACACGCTTGAAGGCATTGGGGACATCCTGGAATCAGGCCTGTCCGGTCTGGGGTTAAAAATGACTCAAGGAAAGTTAAATCCCAGCACAACGACGCAACATATTCTGGAGTCTTTACACAAGCAGGTTTTTCTTTCACTTGAGGCTGCAGTGAAAGCCATTGTGGACGATGATCAGCAGGCAGCTCAGGAGGTTCTGGCCTTGCGCCGGTCGGTCAATGATGCTGTGGAGGGCGCGTTTCATCAGCAGGTAAAAAGTCTGGCTCAGAGTGACCTTGATCACCTGGAAACCCTGCAGCTGGAGTTTGAGATGACAGATAAGTTGAAACAGATTTATTCTTTAGCCAAGCGGATTGCTCGCCTGTATGTCCCCCGTGAAGTCTGATTTGCTCGTTGACATTCGTGGAAAATCACGCAACT
>JAPHSA010000295.1 GCA_026193235.1 Deltaproteobacteria bacterium
ATTATGGTTTTCGCCTGCCTTCGGCACTGGATAACCGCCCGTTGATGTTCGAAGAATTCACCCAACGCCAACCGGCAACGGTCTATGTCTCCGCCACCCCCGCCGATTACGAAATGGAGAAGGCCCATGGTGTTTTCGTTGAGCAGGTCATCCGCCCAACCGGGCTGGTCGATCCACCGATTGAGATCCGTCCCGCCACGGAGCAGGTGGACGACCTGATTGAAGAAATTCACCTGACTGTCGCTCAAGAAGCCCGCATCCTGGTGACCACTCTAACCAAACGTATGGCCGAGGATTTAACCAGCTATCTCAAAGAACTGAATATTCGTGTCAACTATCTCCATTCCGATATCGACACCGTTGAGCGGATGCAGATTATCCGTGCCCTGCGCGCCGGGGAATTTGATGTTCTGGTCGGCATCAACCTGCTCCGCGAAGGTCTGGATCTTCCCGAAGTCGCTCTGGTCGCGATTCTCGATGCCGACAAAGAGGGTTTTCTGCGTTCGGAACGTTCTCTGATTCAGACCTGTGGCCGGGCAGCGCGAAATATTGACGGCCGGGTTATCATGTATGCTGATAAAATCACCCGCTCGATGCAGGCCTGTCTCGATGAGACCGAGCGCCGGCGTAAAAAGCAACTGGCTCATAACATCGAACACAACATCACCCCACAATCGATAAAAAAATCCCTGCGCTCAATCCTGGATGAAATTTCCAGCAAGGATTATACAGATCTGCCTTTAGTCGCTGAGGATGAAGCCTTCTACTCAAACCCGGAGGCATTGAAAAAACAGATCATCGTCCTCAAAGGACAGATGCTCGAAGCCGCGGGCGATCTGGATTTTGAAAAAGCCGCAGAGTTACGCGACCGGATGCTGCTCCTGGAAAAGCGGGAGTTGGCACTGCGCTGAGCAATCCGTTAGACTGGCAGGGGTGATGGTTAACGTTGATATCCTCAATCCTCCTCCCTGAGGGAGAAGGTGGCCGTAGGCCAGATGAGGGGATAAGAAGCTCTTACTGATGGAGAAAACTCTATGTCAGATAACATTCAAAGCTATCAAGGCTCATGTCACTGTGGCCAGGTGACGTTTACCGCAACCCTTGACCTGGCAACTGCGGTGCGCTGCAATTGCAGCATCTGTCGCCGCAAAGGCACGCCGATGATTGCCACCGAAAGCTTTCAGCTCACCAGCGGAGAAGACTCACTCAGCCGCTATCAATTCAACACCAAGGCTGCCAAACATTATTTCTGCAACAACTGCGGTATTTATACCCACCACAACCCGCGTTCAAACCCGGCCTTGACCCGGGTCAATGCCGGTTGCCTGGAAGGGGTCGATCCGCTGACCCTGGAGTGCGGACTGGTCGATGGAGCCTCATTCACAGTCGTTGACCTGTAAGCACATGTCTCCCATAAAAAAAGCCCTCAATAAAGGGCCTTTTTTTGTTCAACAGAATGCTGATTGAGCTTCGGGCTGTTTACTTGCCACCCATCGGGTCTGCGGCGTAGCCCAGGGCCTGCCAATCCATCCGGCCTTCGTCACCATGACAATCAAGGCAAGCTAATGCCTGCTCCTTAGGAGCAACCATGTGGTCAATTCTCCAGTACATTTCGGTAGGAGCAAAGTCATACTCACCACTGTAGGGGAGGCCACTTACTTCCATACCAATCTTTGCCGAACGTTGCCAATCAGCAGTTGTCCAGAAACCATCCTCACCGTATATATGGTTAGTGATAAAATACATATTTTTGGTATCGTAAATCTGCTTACCAGTGTGAATTTTAAACGGATGTATCTTTGCTGTTTTGTCGTTGATATCACCAAGTGGGTAAGCCATCCTGGTTGGAACGTTTGGATCAATTTTATCACCGATTAAAGCAATGCCAGCTTTACCATTAAACCAATGATAAGTCGGCTCCATATCGGTTTTCCAAGTCTGAGTTCCCGTCGATTTTTTGTAGCGAACTATTTTTCCATCAACCCCTTCTGGAACCTCGTCTTTACCAGCTGTTGACCAATCCCAATCCATTTGCGTCGCATCTTCTTTTGCATAAACAGGAATGTGACAGGTCTGACAAGCAACACGTTTAGCGTGGGCATTGAGCCGTGATTCTGCATGTGGATCGGCATCGTGACATTGTTCACAGCTTATGGCATTGAAGCCGTCTGTTGCTGTCTGGAGGTTAGCTCCAGAAATATAGTGATCTTTGGTCTCATGGCAGTTCTGACACTGGAAGTCATTGCCATCGACATCCATATGGACGTCAATAGAACGATCAGGATAATCAAGCACTAAACCGATATCACCATGTTTAGCATTATTACCACCACCACCTAAAGCGTGGCAGGACGTACAGTTCTGACGCACCGGCAGGCCAACGTTCTGGGCGACTTCTTCCAATTTGACATGTTCTTTCGGCCAACCGGAGTTATCACCATCTTTGTGATAGGTTCCGGTGGTGTCATGACAGACAAGGCAGTCAACTTTGCTTTTGTCAGTAAAATCAAATTCTTCTGTTGCCCAGCCATAGCCAGCATGACACTCACTGCAGTGAACCCGGTTACTTGATGTTGAGGTACAGAAATTATTCATAACATTGATCTTGCCCAAATCCAGTTCCTTACCATCAACAACCTGCTTACGTGACCAGGTCCAATGGGGAGTCTTCATGAAGTCAGTGGCAGCATCATCATGACACTCCAGGCAAGTTTTTGTGACCTCAGTAGCGTCTGCAAAGGGACCCTCTATAAATTCACTATGATCAACAGCATATGCCGTCATGCTCCACAGTAGTGCAATAACAATGATCGCAAATATCTTTTTCATCGTATCCACCTTTATCTCATTAATTAAATATACAGGCTTTATGATGTTTATTGATCAAGAAAGGGGAGAGACCAGCCGGCCTCTCCCCTTTGCATGACAGCAATATAGATGTACGTTAGAACTTCATGGTCACTTTGGCGTAAGCATCCCAAGCTGTGTCAACAACCGGCAGCAAGGAATAAGCGTTGCCATCTTTGACGTCATCAATTTTGAGCGGCTTACCTACCGGAGAACCGCTACCGGTGTACTCGTAGTCATAGTATAGACCACCGACTTTGATGAAAGCATTCGGGTTGATGTCGAAGATGTAGTACGCTTCCGCTACCTGACCACGGACGGCCAGTTTACTACCCAACAGATCATCCTGTGCCTGAGTGAAGGGGGTCCAGTATTCGGAACCGTAGTTGTATTCCAGACCAACTTTACCCATCGGTGCCGGAACCTGAATACCGACATACACACCGTAACC
The DNA here is from genome assembly GCA_026193235.1 of Deltaproteobacteria bacterium. Lineage (GTDB taxonomy): Bacteria > Desulfobacterota > Desulfuromonadia > Desulfuromonadales > Geopsychrobacteraceae > JAPHSA01. The sequence goes on from JAPHSA010000295.1 coordinate 3,299, forward strand.
TTCCTGAGTCTCATCATCTTCAGCGCGTACAGGAAGCATATAAACTTCACTGCCATCAGTACTAAGGGTCGCTTGATAAACAGCATCATTACCCATACCACCAAACATCCCGGCCTTGCCATTTGACTCAAGTTGAGTCATAGCAACAGAACCAAACCAAGTGAAGCCATTATCTTCTTCACGGGTAAACCCGAGCGCTGCCAGGTTGATGTTACCAATGACGGTACTCGGGGTATAGCGGGTCTCGAAATTGAAAGTCGGGAACTTCTGAATGTCAGCATACAGGGTTGGGGCAAACAGCTGAGCATATTGAGTCGGGAAAGCAATCACACCCTTAAATCCGTCAACCACATCCTGAGCACGGAAAAGGGTCGTTTGAATAAGAGTTCGACCATCATTGAAAAGGTCAATATTGAAGCCACCCAACTGAGTGTCTTTCAGGTTAGCGGTAATGTCGTCATTGAACATGGTGCCGTTGCCTAACTCGGACTCGAAACCCTGACCATAACAGTAACGCAGGGTCTGACCTTCAATGCCGGTCACCTTA
>JAPHSA010000130.1 GCA_026193235.1 Deltaproteobacteria bacterium
CCTCCTTGTAACGACTGGGAATACGTCCGATCGTCGGCTTAACGACCAAAGCTTCTAAACCCTGCTCCGTTGAGGGATAAAAACCATTGTCCAGCTTGAAAATACCCAAGGCTTCCTCAAAACTACGGATCTGAGTTGCCGCAGAAACCCTCCGGGCTTTCTCTGGCTCATCCAATAACCGGGGGACAACGATACTGGCCAGGATTCCAAGAATGACAACGACAACCATGATTTCAATCAGAGTAAATCCCCGTTGGTTTTTGCTAAAACATTTCATTTATCTCTCCGTTTTCTACCCCATCCCCTGGCTGGCCTGAAAAATCGGCAACAGAATGGCCAGAACAATAAAGCCGACGACGGTCCCCATCACGAGAATCATCAAGGGTTCCAGCAAAGCCATAAGGCTGTTCAGACGTGCCTCGACTTGATGTTCGTAAATTTCAGCAACCTTGAACAGCATCCCCTCCAATTCACCGCTCCGCTCGCCGACCGCAGCCATTTGCGGCAGCATTGTCGGAAACACGCCGGCATCATAAAGAGGTTCAGACAACCCAGCACCTTCTGTGACCTTTTCCCGCACAACTTCCAGCGCCTGCTGCAAATAATTATTTCCAAGCAGGTTTTGCACAATTTCCAGTGCCGTCAACAAGGGCACCCCGCTGCGCAATAATGTTGCGGTCGTCCTGGCAAAGCGTGCCGTTGCATTATTCAGGGCGAGAGTACCAAAGAGCGGCAAACGGTACTTATTCTGGTCGAACCAGAGCCGCCCTTTTGCCGTCAGTGAAAACCGCCTGACGAGCCAGAACAAGAACAGCGCCAGAACCAGCAAAAGCCACCAGTAGTGAGCCAGAAACCCACTGACCGACATCAGCATCATGGTTGGCAAAGGGAGGGCCTGATCCAGATCTTCCAACATCCGGGTGATTTTGGGGACAACAAAGGTCATGAGAAAGATCAGCACGCCACTACCGACCAGAAACATCAGTATTGGATAGGTTAATGCGGTTTTAAACTGGGAGTTAAAGCGCGCCTGTTCATCCATATATTCAGCAAGTTGCTGAAGTACCCTATCGAGAGTGCCACTCGCTTCACCCACCTGGACCATATTGGTGTAAATCGCCGGAAAAATTCCGGGGTGCGCCTGCAATGAAGAATAAAATGCACTGCCTTGCAGCACGTCATCCCGAACCCGGGTTAAGACTGAGCCTAACTCCCCCTGGGTCTGTTGTTCGGCAACGGTCGCCAGGGCTTCATCAAGCGGCATACCCGCTGCCAGCACGGTCGCCAATTGTCGAGTGGCAATTCCGAGTTGAAGGGCACTGACCCGGCGAAAAAAAGTCCGTTGAGCCGGCCCGAGAGCCGTTCCAGTCGCCGCCAGCTTTGTCGGGAACAAGCCCTGCCCTTTTAATTTGCGGCTGGCAGCCTTCTGACTCAGGGCTTCAACAACACCACGCTGTTTTTTACCCTGAGGATCAAAAGCGCTGTATTCATATAGCGCCATTGAATTAAACCTCCTCCTGAGTCACCCTCAGAATTTCTTCGACCGTCGTTTCCCCAGCCAGGACCTTTGCCAACCCGGCTTGTCGTAGTGGCCGCATTCCCATTTTTAAAGCCTGTTGACGAATGGTTGACGCGTCCGCATTACTGGTCACCAGTTGGCGGATCGGGTCAGTGACTTCCAGCAGTTCGTAAAGCCCGGTTCGTCCCAGATAGCCGACCTGCATACAATGGCTGCAGCCACGGCCACGATAGAATACTGCGCCCGGCGGAATCGCTTCTTCCCCAAATAGCTGGTGTAGGGTTTGCTCATCTGGCCGGTAACTGATCCGGCAGTGAGGACAAACAGTCCTTACCAAGCGTTGGGCTAAAACGCCAACCAAGGCAGATGCCGCGAGGAAGGGCTCAACTCCCATCTCTACGAGTCGGGCCAGAGCACCGGCAGAATCATTGGTGTGCAAAGTTGAAAAGACCAGATGGCCGGTCAATGCCGCCTGAACAGCAATTTTTGCTGTTTCACTATCGCGGATTTCGCCAACCATAATGATATCCGGATCTTGCCGCAGGATTGATCGCAGACCCTGAGCAAACGTCAAATTTATTTTCGGGTTGACCTGGATTTGACCGACGCCAGGAAGTTGGTATTCAATCGGATCTTCAACGGTAATGATATTCTGCTCGCGTGAATTAATTTCTGAAAGAGCCGAATATAGCGTTGTCGTTTTCCCGGCACCCGTCGGTCCGGTCACCAGCAGAATCCCATGATTCTTGCGGATCATTTTTTTAATCTGCGGAAGCGTCTGAGAATCGATGCCGATATCTTCCAATCTCAGCAATCCCGAACTTTTATCCAGCAGCCGCAGGACAACCCGCTCACCATAGGCGGTTGGCAGTGTCGAAACTCTTATATCCGCCTGCTTTCCGGCAATTCGTACGGAAAAACGTCCGTCCTGAGGGAGGCGCTTTTCTGCAATATCCAAATTTGCCATGATTTTCAAGCGTGAAACAATATTGGCGAGAGCACGGTGGGGTGGACGCTGAACTTCGTAAAGAATACCATCGACCCGATAACGCACGATAACTTCAGCTTCAAACGGCTCCACATGGATATCGCTGGCCCGTTGACGAAACGCCTGGGTTAATAACCCGTTGACGAAACGGATAATCGGAGCTTCGTCACTGGTATCCAACAGATCTTCATTATGAATACTGTCATCCAGGTTAATACCTTCCTGGCTGATATCGGAAATTGAATTGTCGCCCCCGCCGGAAAGGGTTTCATAACCCTGATTGATAGCCTGCAACAATTTATCAGGCTCGGCCAGACAGGGAATAATCCGGCAGCCGGTCATCACAGACAGATCATTTAAAATGCGATTATTACCCGGGTCAGCAACGGCCAG
>JAPHSA010000043.1 GCA_026193235.1 Deltaproteobacteria bacterium
CGCTGTTGCGCATTCACCCGGATGACCTTGACGCCCATATTGCTGGCAAAGGTCGCCATGACCTGGTCGCCTTCATTCAGACGCAGCAGACCATTATCAACAAAAACGCAGTGTAACTGGTCACCAATGGCCTTATGAATCAAAGCGGCAGCAACAGAAGAGTCAACGCCACCGGATAATCCAAGAATAACCTGGTCGCTGCCAACCTGCTCACGGATGCGGGTAATTGCATCCTCAATAATCTGCCCCGGTGTCCATTGGCCGGTGCAGCCGCAGATGTTACGGACGAAGTTGTTCAGCAGTAGGTCCCCGTTCGGGGTATGATTAACTTCCGGATGGAACTGAACGCCATAAAGATTTTTTTCGACATTCTGAATACCACAGACGGGGGCGTTAGAGGTTCTTGCGATCACATCGAACCCCTGAGGCAGGGTTTCAACATGATCTCCATGACTCATCCAGACGGCAGCCCGCCTTTCAGCAAAAAAACCATCAAACAGCGGTCCAGGAGTATTCTGACTCACCAAATCAGCGTGACCGTATTCTCGCTTGCCTGCAGGTATAACTGTGCCGCCGAAATGGCGGCTCATCAACTGCATGCCATAACAGATCCCCAGGACCGGTACACCAAGTTCAAACAATTCTTCGGCAATGGCCGGGGCCCCGGCATCGTAAACCGACTTAGGTCCGCCAGAGAGGATAATTCCGGAGGGCTGAAAAGCCTTGATTTCTGACAGCTCCATATCGAAGGGATGCAGCTCGCAATAGACATGGCTTTCCCGCACCCGCCGGGCAATCAACTGGGTGTATTGAGAACCAAAGTCAAGAATCAGTATTTTGTCACGGTGAATATCAGACATAGATCAGTTGATTCTTTCCATTCGGTAGTTAGGTGCTTCCTGGGTGATGGTCACGTCATGAACATGGGATTCACGCAGTCCGGCATTGGTGATTCTGATAAACTCACCCTTTTGTTGCAGTTCCTTGATGGTTTTACACCCGGTGTAGCCCATCCCTGAACGCAAGCCACCAATCAACTGGTGAATATTATCGGACAGCGGGCCACGATAAGGAACCCGTCCTTCTATCCCTTCAGGGACCAGCTTGACGTCCTGCTCATCACCTTGGAAATAACGATCTTTACTCCCCTGCTTCATTGCTCCTAAACTTCCCATTCCGCGATAAGACTTATAAGTCCGCCCCTGATAGAGAATGGTTTCCCCGGGCGATTCTTCCGTACCGGCAAACAGCGAACCGATCATGATGATATCCGCCCCGGCGGCAACCGCTTTCGGCAGGTCCCCGGAAAATTTAATTCCACCATCAGCAATCAAGGGGATAGCGGCGTCCCGAGTCACTTTTGCGACCTGCTGAATGGCTGATATCTGCGGCACACCGACCCCGGCGACCACCCGCGTCGTACAGATTGAGCCCGGACCGATACCAACTTTAACGGCATCGACACCAGCATTAATAAGCGCTTTAGCTGCAGCAGCCGTGGCGATGTTCCCGGCCATCAACTGCAAAACAGGATAGTCTTTACGCACCTGAGCAATAGTATCGATGACCCCCTGGCTGTGCCCATGGGCAGTATCAACAACCAGTAGATCGACACCGGCACGCACTAGGGCAGCGACACGCTCATCCAGATCGGCTCCGACACCAACAGCGGCACCAACCCGCAGGCGACCAAGATCATCTTTACAGGCATGCGGGTATTTTCTCACTTTTTCAATATCCTTGATCGTGATCAACCCTTTCAGGACATACTCATCATCGACAACCAGTAACTTTTCAATCCGGTGTTTATGCAGGTGGTATTTGGCCTCTTCCAACGTTGTACCAGGAGGAACTGTCACCAGTTTATCCTTGGTCATAACATTGGCGATCGGTTGCTCCAGATTGGTTTCAAAGCGCAGATCCCGGTTTGTTAAAATGCCGACCAGCTTGCCGTTTTTGGTAACCGGAACACCGGAGATTCGATATTTTTTCATCACTGCCAGCGCGTCGGCAATTTTCTGATCAGGATCCATCGTGATCGGGTCGACAATCATTCCACTTTCCGATTTTTTTACCTGATCAACCTCAGTGGCCTGCGACACACAACTCATATTCTTATGAATAATTCCCAGCCCCCCCTCACGGGCCATAGCGATTGCCGTGCGCGATTCGGTGACCGTATCCATAGCTGCTGATAACAGGGGAATATTCAACTTGATTGTCTGAGTCAATTGAGTGGTTAAATCAACTTCTTTTGGCAAAACCTGGGAATGAGCCGGCAACAACAGCACATCGTCAAAGGTTAATCCAAAGGGTACTTCAACGTCTTGCATGACTGCTCCTTTAACAGAGGGGGGGGGTATTTGATCGCTGAATCTAGTCAAAACAGAGCTGCAAGTCAATCATTAACGGCGTTCGTCCTTAAAGGAAAAACGCCGTTAATTTGATCAGTTATTTACCCTGCAGCAGGTAAGCTTCGATGAAACCATCCAAGTCACCATCGAGAACGGCATCAGTGTTTCCGGTCTCAAAACTGGTGCGATGATCTTTCACCATGCGGTAGGGATGAAGTACATAAGAACGGATCTGGCTGCCCCAGCCGATCTCCTTTTTATCCTCGGAAAAAACCGCAGCCTCCTCTTCCTTCTTGCGTATTTCCATTTCGTAGAGCCGGGCCTTCAGCTGTTTCATCGCCGTGGCCCGGTTATTGTGCTGCGAACGCTGGTTCTGGCAGGCAACCACAATTCCGGTAGGGATATGGGTAATACGGATCGCCGAATCGGTTTTATTGATATGCTGACCACCAGCTCCACTGGCACGAAAGGTATCGACCTTGAGATCTTTATCTTCCACTTCAATTGCAATCGATTCCTCCAGTTCAGGAAAAACAAAAACTGAACAGAACGAGGTATGGCGACGGGAATTGGCATCGAAGGGTGAAATCCTCACCAGACGGTGGATCCCGCTTTCTGATTTCAAGTAACCGTAGGCGTAGTCACCTTCTACAGTAAATGTAGCACTTTTCAGGCCGGCATCGTCCCCCGGTTGATATTCAGTAAACTCAACCTTGAAACCTTTACGCTCAGAGTAGCGAACATACATCCGCAGCACCATATCGGCCCAATCCTGAGCCTCGGTACCGCCAGCTCCCGCATTGATGCTTAGCGTCGCGTTATTGGCATCATGTTTCCCTGACAGCATCCGCGCAAATTCCATCCGGGCGATCTGCTTTTCCAAAACAGGGAGCAATGAGTTAACTTCATTGAGAGTCTCTTCATCCTCACCCTCTTCACCCATCTCAATCAACACTTGAAGGTCCTCCAATTGCTGACTGGCATTGGTGCAATCTTCAACAACTTTTTGTAAGCGGGTCCGCTCTTTTAATAGTTCCTGTGCTTGATCGCCCTGGTTCCAAAAATCAGGTCGGGCGATTTCCGCTTCCAGCTCCGAAACCCGTTCCTGTTTTCCTGGAACGTCAAAGATACCTCCAAAGTTCCTGAAGTTTTTCCTGCAAATCTTTAACGGTTTCTTTAGGCTCTCGGAACATCGAGGTTCTCCTCATATTTAGCAATAGTGACAAAATCTTATTTGTGAATAGTCGTTCATTATAACTGAACCGAAGCGTAAAAAACAGACATCAGAGGGACAGAAAG
>JAPHSA010000221.1 GCA_026193235.1 Deltaproteobacteria bacterium
GGCGTTCAATCTTCTCCCCGCGCACATAGAGGTTCTGATCCCGCAAAAAAAAGTAGCCATTATCGACCGTTCCAGTCCCCTGCTGAAGATTATAAGTCGCTTTACTGCCGGACAGCTCCTCATTCGGGGAAATAAACTTGACGTTCCCTTCGGCATCGATCTCACCACTTATTTGATTCCACTGGAGGCTTTGACTGCGAACTTCTAAGTTGCCCTGTTGTAACCGGACATCCCCGGATGCGCGATAGACTCCGTTCTCGCGATCGTAACTCAACTGATCAGCTTCAAGTTGAACCGGCACTCCAGCCTCGCCTACCTGATTCCAATCGGCAGCAGAGAGCAGGCAGGGCCAGAGACAAAAAAATAGAATGTAGAGCAATCTCATACGCATAGAAGCGACTCAACCCTGGAAATCAAATGACAATTTTTAACGGATCAGTTTCCGGCAACAGCAATTCACGAACAGCGGCAACAAGGAACAAAGAGCCGGTAACCAGAACGCAACTTCCCGGCCGGCAATTTTCTAACGCCGCCTTGAGGGCCGTCGCGGGGTCAACATATGGGCTCGCTAGGATACCTGACTCTTGAGCCAGTTGCACTAATTTTTCCGGGGCAACAGCTTCATCCACCGGTGGGCTGGTGGCATAAACCTGGCTGGCAAACGGGAGCAGCGACAACAACAATTCCGTAAACGTCTTATCAGCTTTACAGCCGATAACCAGGTGAAGATCTTTTAGCCGTTCCTGTTGCAGATAGCTAACAAGGACATCTGCTCCTGCCGGGTTGTGAGCACCATCGACAAGAACTTGATCGGTAAGCCACTCAAGCCGCCCAGGCCAACAGACCTTTTCGATACCTTCTTTCATTTGAGCACAACTGACCCGCAGCCCGCGCCCCATAAGCTGTTCCATCGCGGCGACGGCTAAAGCCAGATTCTGTCGCTGATGATTTCCCAGTAACGCCGGCTGGATATTTTCAAGCATACAAGCTGGTCCGAAATAATTAAAAGCTGCTCCCTGAGTGGCCCAGCGATAAGCTGCTCCCTCGCCCAGAAGCGGAACAGCTAACCGCTCGGCACAGGACTGGAGAACAGCTGCCACTTCGGGTTTCTGCCGCACACTGATTACTGGGACTCCCGATTTAAATATACCGGCCTTCTCAGCAGCCACGGCAGCCAGATTGTTCCCGAGGTATTCTGTATGATCCAAATCTATCGAGGTTAATAAGCAGAGTTCCGGGTTCACCGCATTGGTGGCATCCAGCCGGCCACCCATGCCGGTTTCAAGAATAGCCCATGAAGTCCCATGACGTTGAAAACTGAGGAGGGCCATAGCGGTTGTAAACTCAAAAAATGTGGCCCGCAGTCGCTCTGCATGGGGGCGCAATTCTTCAATCAGTGAGACAACCTCAGCTTCGCCGATCTGCTGAGTATCGATCCTGATACGCTCGCTAAAATTGTGTAAATGGGGTGAGGTGTAAAGACCGGCAGGGATACCCGCAGCCTGAAACATACTGGCAAGTGCGGCTGCCGTTGATCCCTTGCCGTTAGTTCCCGCGATGTGAATAATGCGCAAAGACTCCTGTGGGTTGCCAACGCAAGACAGGAGCTCACGAATATTGTCGAGGCCAAGCTTAATGCCAAAAAACTGCAACGCATAGAGATATTCCAGGCTTTCCTGGTAACTATGCAGCATTTGTCAACTCTTAACTACGGGTAAAGATCCGCAGCAGCTCTGACAATTTCTGCTTCATCTCCTTACGCGGGATAATCATATCAACCATGCCGTGTTCAAGCAGATACTCGGAGCGCTGAAACCCTTCGGGCAGGGTTTGTCGAATTGTCTGCTCAATAACCCGCGGACCGGCAAAGCCAATCAACGCCCGAGGCTCGGCGATATTTAAATCTCCAAGCATGGCAAAACTCGCCGTCACGCCACCGGTTGTCGGGTCAGTCAAAACAGAAATAAACGGGACCCCAGCGGCTTTTAATTGCGCCAGAGCGGCACTGGTTTTTGCCATCTGCATCAGTGACATGATGCTCTCCTGCATCCGCGCACCGCCAGAGGAAGAAAATATCAAGACCGGGGCGTTTGTCTCCAGTCCCTTTTCAATGGCCCGGGTTATTTTTTCACCAACAACTGAGCCCATGCTGCCGCCCATAAAAGAAAAATCAAACACCGCAACAACTACCGGCAAACCGTCCAGATTTCCCGCGCCACAAATGACCGCATCGCCATCACCAACCTTCTTGAGGGCAGCTTTGATCCGTTCCTTGTATTTTTTCGAGTCCTTAAAGTCGAGAAAATCGACCGAACGCATCTTTGCATCCATTTCAACAAAGGTCCCTGCGTCCAGGATCAGGTCGATACGCTCACGGGCACCAATACGGAAATGATAATCGCACTTGGGACAGACATTGAGATTGCGCTCAATCTCCTTGGCATAAATGATTTCCTGACAATTTTTACATTTTGTCCAGACGCCCTCTGGAACATGGACGTTTTTCTTTTCGACCGAAGCGGTCAGAGCTGTCTTTTTTCGAAACCAGGCCATGAAAAATCCTTTTAATTTTCATCTGAAGGGAAGCCTCAGATATTCACTCCTGCTAGCATAGAAATGGTCAGTTTACAGCGGCCAGACCCTGTTTGAGTCCGGAAATATATTTGGCGACTTCAGGCAGCAGCTCCTGGCTCTGCCCATGCTCTGCAATGATTTTAACCAACGCACTGCCGACCACAACACCGTCAGCAAATTCACCAACAGCCCGGGCGTCTTCCACGGTCGAAATTCCAAAGCCGACACCGACTGGAACAGGGCTCATTTCTTTGAGCGTTGTTACCGCCGCGCTGATATCTTCCGGAGTGA
>JAPHSA010000134.1 GCA_026193235.1 Deltaproteobacteria bacterium
TGTTAATTGGTTTATTGATGAAATCATCAGCCCCTGCTTTTAAGGCATCAAGAATGATTTCCTGGTTGGAATAACCGGTCATTAAAATGACGGCCATTTCGGGTTGGTGTTCCTTGATCTGTTGTAACAGCTCCAGGCCGGTGAAGTTCGGCATCATGACATCAGTGAGAACAACATCGACAGGTTCTGTCTCGAGCAACTTTAAGGCCTCCCGTCCGTTCTCAGCCAAGATGACTCGATAGTGAGTGAGAGCACTGGCACAGAGTTCACGGATGATCGGCTCATCGTCAACGCAGATCAGGGTTTTTTGTGCTTTACTGTTGGGTTCCATTGCTGCTATCTCTTCACGAGTCGGTGTGCTGACTTGTCCAACGCTGTTGTGTCAACTTTGTATCACAGGTCGTTCAAATATAGCGAAGCAACCGCAGTTGTCCAGTGCGGTTGCTTCGATTTGGTCAGATTATCTGCGGGAATTCAAGTAAGAAGCTGTTTAAGCTGTTCTGGCGCCGCTTGTAAAAGCGCTTCAATTTTGTCTGTATCTGGGCCTCCGGCCTGAGCCAATTCCGGTTTTCCGCCACCACGACCACCGATAATAGCGGCCAAAGGTTTGATCAGATCTCCCGCTTTGATTTTTGCGCTCAGATCTTTTGTCACTGCAACCAATAAGGCAACTTTACCGCCGGCATCAGAAACCAGGACCATAACGCCGGAATTGATTTTGTCACGCAGTTGATCGGAAAATTCGCGCAGCCCTTTACCATCAACGCCCGGAACTTTCACCGCCAGAAGTTTAATGTTTTCTACCAATTGGGCTTGATCAACCAGCTCACCACTACGGTCGGCATTGGCTCTGGCCTGTAATTGTTCCAGTTCCTTTTCCACGTCTTTCTGTTGACTGAGCATTTTCTGGATCCGCTGCTCAAGCTTCTGGGGATCACTTTTAACCAGATCGGCTAAGCGCTGAAGTGCTTGCTGTTGTTGCTGAACCTGAGCCAGTGCCGCTTCGCCGGTCACAGCTTCAATGCGGCGGACGCCTGCCGCTATGCCACCTTCGCTCAGGATGCGGAACAGACCGATATCTCCCGCTGCCTTGGCATGGGTGCCGCCACAGAGCTCCATACTGTAATCGCCAACGCTGATGACACGGACGACATCGCCATATTTTTCACCAAAGAGAGCCATGGCACCGGCAGCCTGAGCTTCATCGGCGGCCATTTCCTGAGCTTGTACCTGAGCATTGGCACGAATTTGTTGATTGACTTCGGCCTCAATTTTTATCAGTTCCTCTGTTGAAACAGGAGAGAAGTGGGTGAAGTCAAAACGCAGGCGTTCAGGGGTCACTAACGAGCCAGCCTGCTTGATGTGGTCGCCCAGCAGTTTTTGCAGTGCAGCCTGTAATAAGTGCGTCGCAGTATGATTCAGAATTGTTTTCTGATGCCGCTCTGAATCCACTTGAATAGTTGCCAGTGTTCCGGTTTTTATAGCTCCAGTGACAACTTCACACAGATGAACAATGAGATTTTCGAGCGGTTTCTTTGTGTCGAGGATGTTCAGCGTAGCTTCGTTGGTGATAATTTTTCCCGTGTCACCGACCTGACCACCCGACTCACCGTAACAGGGGGTGACCGCCGTGATCACTTCGACGGTTTCTCCACAAACAGCTTCAGTGCTCAAGGCTCCTTGACGAATCAGGGCCAGCACTTCGCCCTGGTCTTCCAGTTTGTCATAACCACTGAATTTGGTTTGCACCCCTTTTTCAACCAGCTGCTTGTAGATCACCGAAACTGCTTCTTCGCCAGATCCTTTCCAGTGTTCACGGGCTTTAGCACGCTGGGCTTCCATGCAGGTTTCAAAGCCAGCTTCGTCGAGGAGGTAGCCATCTTTTTCGACGATGTCGGCAGTCAGATCAACGGGAAAACCATAGGTATCATAAAGTTTAAAAACGGTTTCTCCGGGAATGATTTTTTTTTGGGTTTTGGCCAGCTGAGCAATTTCTTCCTGCAGGATCCGCAGCCCATTTCCCAGGGTCTGAATGAAGCGTTCCTCTTCGTTCTGCACCACTTTGGCAACAAACTCTTTGCGTTTGGCTTCTTCGGGGAAAGCTTCAGCCATCGACTCAAGCACATAGACCGCAGTTTTATAGAGCACCGGATTTTCGAAGCCGAGCATTTTTGCGTGTCGCATCGCCCGGCGCATGATGCGCCGCAGAACATATCCGCGCCCTTCATTGCTGGGAAGAACCCCGTCGGCAATCAGGTAGGCAGTGGCACGGCTGTGGTCTGCCATGACCCGCATAGAAACATCGTCTTCACCTGAGTCTCCGTAGGTTTTGTTGGACAGTTTTTCTATATAAGCGATGATATTGCGTAGCAGATCAGTATCGTAATTTGATTGCACTCCCTGCATAACCGTAGTGATCCGTTCCAGACCCATGCCGGTATCGACTGCCGGTTTCGGCAAGGGGATCAACTTTCCATCTGGCTGCCGATCAAATTGCATGAAGACGTTGTTCCAGATTTCCATGTAGCGATCGCAGTCACAACCGACGGTACATGTGGGGGAGCCACAGCCGATCTCCGGCCCGTTATCGTAGAAAATTTCAGAGCAGGGGCCACAGGGGCCGGTATCGCCCATCGACCAGAAATTATCCTCTTCAAAACGGAAAATACGCTCGCGTGGAATTCCTTCCTGCTGGTGCCAGATATCCGCAGCTTCATCGTCATCGGTATAGACAGAAACATAGAGCCGGTCTTTATCCAGGCCCATGTCTACGGTCAGAAATTCCCAAGCGTAGGCAATGGCTTCTTTCTTGAAGTAATCACCGAAGGAAAAATTTCCCAGCATTTCGAAAAAGGTATGGTGACGCGCCGTGCGGCCTACATTTTCCAGGTCATTATGTTTGCCCCCGGCCCGCACACATTTCTGCGAGGTTACGGCACGCACATAGGAGCGTTTCTCATCACCGAGAAAACAATCTTTGAACTGGTTCATTCCGGCGTTGGTAAAGAGCAGGGTGGGGTCATTATGCGGGACAAGTGATGAGGACGAGACGACTTTGTGCCCCCGATCTTCAAAATATTTTAAAAATCGCGCGCGAATTTCATTTCCAGTGATCATGTCTAGCGACCTTTCAGTAATCTTATCAATGCGGTTAACGCGTCTGTTTGGTATCGAGGTGAGTTTGGGATATTAATCGAAGCTGCCGGTTTTGAAAAGGATTTTAAACAGGCGGGGGTGCGTTTTGGCTTTTGACGATGGCAAAAATCTGTTCCAGGGGAAACCCACGACGCTGGAAAAAGCTGATGACGCGTCGACGTTCACGGTCATCGGCGCGGGCATAGTGAAAAGACGGGAAGCGCCTACTTAATTGGTCTCGCAGAATCTGATCGCTGGAGAATTCCGCTTCAGCGTTCTCAATAGCCTGTTCGGTCAAGGCTTCATTGATCCCGCGCCGGCGCAAATCCTGTCTGATTTTTTGCCCGACACCGCGGCCATTACGCATGAAACTACGCGCGCGTTCTTTTGCGTAGCGCTGGTCATCCAGATAATTATATTCACGACATTTGTTGATGGTTTCGTCTATAGCAGACGTGCAAAAACCGAACTGCTGAAGTTTTTGACGCAGTTCGGCTTCACTTCGATCACGCCGGGTCAGTAAGCGCAGTGCCGTTGCAAAAGGGTTAGAAGCGTTCGAGCTTAACTTGGCCATCAGCGTCCAGATTGTCATCCTCCTCTTTTAACTCTTGCAGATCCTTCACTTCCTGATCTTTGCCCCGTTCAAAATCACTCCAGGACGTGTCTGATGTCGAGTCAATGCCCGAAAATTTGAGTTTGAAGTCGTCCGGATTCGAGCTCTGTCGCAGTGCTTCTTCGTAGCTGATAACCTTCCTTTTGACCAGTTCCATTAATGCCTGATCGAAGGTCTGCATGCCATATGTCGTATAGCCCTGGGCAATTGCATCTTTAAGCTGGACAGTTTTTTCCCGGTCATCGATCAGATCCCTAATGCGTGCGGTCGAGATCATCACCTCAACAGCGGCAACCCGGCCCTTGCCCTCAATGCGTGGGATCAGTCGCTGGGACACAACGCCCTTGAGGACGTTTGATAACTGTAAACGGACATGCCGTTGCTGGTGGGGGGGGAACATTGAGACGATTCGTGAAATCGTCTCCGGAGCATCGATGGTATGGAGTGTCGAGAGCACCAGGTGTCCGGTTTCCGCAGCGGCCAAAGCGGTTTCTGCTGTTTCCTGATCACGCATCTCGCCAACGAGAATAACGTCGGGATCCTGACGCAGCGCACTTTTTAGGGCCGGGGCAAAACCAGCAGTATCAAAACCGACTTCGCGCTGGTTGATGATACATTTGCGGTCCCGGTGGAGGTACTCGATGGGATCCTCTACGGTGACCACGTGGGCAGTGCGCATGCTGTTGATATAATCGATAATTGCCGCGAGGGTGGTTGACTTCCCGCTTCCGGTGGCGCCGGTGACCAGCACTAAGCCGCGCTGCTCTTCAGCAATTTTTTTCAAAATTGACGGCATCAACAGATCATCCAGGGTCGCAACCTTAAAAGGAATGGCGCGAAAAACCGCGGAGACAGAATTTCGCTGCATGAAGACGTTTGCCCGGAAACGCCCGAGACCAGGGACGCCGTAGGCCAGGTCCACTTCATTGGCTTCCTCGAATTTAGCCCGCTGGCGATCGTTCATGATCGCTTCACACATACTGCGGACCGCTTCAGCCGTCAGCCGTGGTGCCTTGGGTAGTGGCCGCAGGTTGCCGTCGATACGAAAGACCGGTGGCAGACCTGCCTTCAGGTGAATGTCAGAGGTGCTGGACTTGAGTGCCATGCTAAGAATGTCATTGAGATTCATGATTTTATCCTGTTCGACTTTTCAGTTGGATAAGGTTGAATCAATCTTGTCCGTCGGGGCCGTCTGATACAGCGGCCCCAATACCGTATAGTTCGCGTAAACTTGCTTCTACCTCATCGGTAATTTCAGGGTGTTCCTGTAGGTATTGTTTTGCATTTTCTCGGCCCTGACCAACCCGTTCACCTTTGTAGGAAAACCAGGACCCACTTTTTTCAACGATATCATTGTCGACACCCAGATCAAGAATATCCCCTTCACGGGAGATGCCGGTTCCATACATGATATCAAACTCCGCCTGCTTGAATGGCGGGGCGACTTTGTTTTTGACCACCTTGACCCGCGTTCTTCCACCAATCACATCCTGTCCCTGTTTCAGAGAAGCGATCCGGCGGATGTCGAGACGCACCGAGGCGTAAAATTTCAAGGCGTTGCCACCGGTCGTAGTTTCCGGGTTGCCGAACATCACCCCGATTTTCATACGGATCTGGTTGATAAAAATGATGCTGCAGTTTGATTTGCTGACAATGCCGGTCAGCTTGCGCAGAGCCTGTGACATCAACCGAGCCTGGAGCCCCATGTGGGAGTCGCCCATCTCGCCTTCGATCTCTGCCCGTGGCGTCAGGGCGGCAACTGAATCGATGACAAGAAGATCGATAGCGCCACTCCGAACCAGCATCTCGGTGATTTCCAGAGCTTGTTCTCCAGTGTCTGGCTGACTGACGAGGAGATCGTCAGCTTTGACTCCAAGATGCTTAGCATACTGGATATCCAGAGCATGTTCGGCATCAACGAATGCGGCGACGCCACCCTTTTTTTGCACTTCGGCAAGGATATGGAGGGCCAGGGTGGTTTTTCCTGAGGATTCCGGCCCAAAGATTTCAATAATGCGGCCTTTGGGAATGCCCCCGACTCCGAGAGCAAGATCCAGGCTGAGTGCTCCGGTTGGAATGGTCTCGATTTCCGGCATCTGATAATCAGAGCCGAGGCGCATGATGCTGCCTTTCCCGAATTGCTTTTCTATTTGACCCATAGCCAGTGCAAGAGCACGATTGCGATTGTCATCAGACATTGATTTCCTCCAGTTTATGTGATTTTTATTTGATTTGAGATTTGAAATAATTGGCACTCTTCCCACCAGAAAGGTCTCATGACTTTGTGTCAGAATAAGACAAACGCAAAAAGCTGGTGATAAAAATGGAAGGTTACGAGGTCAATTGATCTGTTCCCCTCTTGCGAATAACATTAAAACTTTTTTTTGCTGCTGTCGAGCAGATATTCTTTCGCAATCGGTTTGCCAGATCTCTGGTCGGCGAAAAAAAAGCCTCCTATTCTCTCATTTATGACGGCTTTCCAGCTGCCGTAGGGCGTAGCGACGCAACCATTCAAGAGCCATATAAGTACTCATGCGCTGAACTTTTTCCCGATCTCCGGAAAAATTATACCTTTTGACATGAATTCCGGAAGGACTGGCCAGAGCAATAAAGACCGTCCCAACGGGTTTTTCTATGGTTCCACCATCCGGCCCGGCAATTCCGGTGATGGCAAGCGTCAGATCTGTTCCGGTTGTGTGGCGGAGCCCGCTGGCCATAGCGCGGGCGCAGTTTTCACTGACGGCGCCATGCTGTGCTATAAGCTCTGCGGGAACCTTTAACCAGTCCTGTTTTGCGGAGTCGGCGTAGGTGACTGCTGCTCGTTCCAGAAACGCTGAAGCTCCCGGCTGTCTGGTAAGAACACTGGCTAATAATCCTCCGGTACAGGATTCCGCCAGGGAAATGGTCAAGCCGGCATGCGTCAAGAGTTTCGCGACATTGGCCTCCGGAGACTCACCATCACGAGCGATGATATGTTCACCCAATTCCTTCATCACTAAGGCTTCCGCCTGATCAAGCAGTTCACCAGCATCATGGCCGGTCGCTTTGAGCTTGAGGACAACCAGCGGATAATCGAGGGCAAAGGCAACATCGACACCCTGCGGCAGCTGGCGATAAGGAATCATACTCTCAATCCGAGGCTCTGGGAGGCCGAACAGTTTATAGTTGCGTTGTTGCAATGGGGCCACTTCGGGTATTTTCTGCTGCAGAATCGGTAAAACAGCTTGTTCGAACATCGCTTTCATTTCGCTTGGAACGCCGGGAAGAAAAAACAGCTCACAACCCTGATGTTGAATGCGGAATCCAGGGGCAGTTCCATAGCGGTTAGCCAATGGCTTCGCCCACTGAGGGAGCAAAGCCTGCCTTTCGTTACTCGGTTCCATTGGCCGGTTGCGGCCGACAAACCATTGCCGAATCATCTCGAGTGCTTCTTCATTGATAACCTGAGCCTGTCCCAGCGCTCTTGCCGCGGCCCGTGCTGTCAGGTCATCACCAGTGGATCCGAGGCCGCCAGTGACAATGATGAATTGAACGTGCCCCACCAGATAAGTGAGTGCCGCGGAAATCTCTTTTTCCTGATCAGGAACGGATAATGAGCAGCGCAAACGGTAGCCGTGGCGGGATAGGATTTCAGCAATGGTTCCGGTATTGGTGTCGGTCAGTTCCCCGCTGAGGAGTTCGTCTCCTGTGGTCAACACGGCAATATCAAATGCGGTCATGAACAACTCCGAGCTCTAAGGGCCTAAAAAAATAAAGCTAAACAGATACGCAGCAGAATAGCGGCGTAAATGCCCGCTATGACATCATCCAGAGTGACCCCGATGCCGTTTTTCATTTCC
The DNA here is from genome assembly GCA_026193235.1 of Deltaproteobacteria bacterium. Lineage (GTDB taxonomy): Bacteria > Desulfobacterota > Desulfuromonadia > Desulfuromonadales > Geopsychrobacteraceae > JAPHSA01. The sequence continues at coordinate 7,588 of JAPHSA010000134.1, forward strand.
CGGTCGAACCAACTGGCGGGCGGTGGTTTGAGAATGTCGAACAGGCGGAACCAGATAAATCCGAGGATTGCCACAGGCCAGGAAAAAGGGAGGAAGGCGACGGTGATCAGGTAGCCGATCAATTCGTCGATGACAATACGACCATCATCCGCTTCCTGGTAGAATTTTCCGGCCAGATCGCAAACCCAGAAGCTGAGAAAGAGGATGGCTGTCAGGGTAATAAACTGGAGCGGCCAGGAAAAACGGGACAGGTAGTAAAATCCAGGGATGCCGGCCAGGGTGCCGAAGGTTCCTGATGCGATCGGTGCGTAGCCGAGGCCTGCGTTACTGGAAAGAAACAGGACCAGTTTGCGATAGCCATTGTGTTCTGTTAGCGTCGGTTCAGTCATCGAAGCCCTCAGTGATCGTCAAGTCAAGTTGCTCGTAAGCAGCAGTTTCAACAGTTCGGTAAATTTCATGTAAGGTTTTTCCGGTTTTTTTTGCCAGCGTGCGACAATCCTCATATTCAGGTGTTAAGCGTAAAAACTCCTGTTCATCAAAAATTAATTTGACCTGAGCCGGCCCAAACCCGGTTTGCACGTTGGCGCTACGCCGGTTCAGACGATAGCGGTCACAGCGAATGCTACGCACGCCGATAGCGCTACTTTCACGCAGGATCAATTTAGCCAGCTTTTTCGCCTGTTCCGGGCGGCTGACGACGGTCAACAGGTTGCCGGGGCGGTTTTTTTTCATCTGTAATGGAATATAGCCAGCATCCAGGGCACCGGCAGAGAACAAACGTTCCATCAGGTGACCAAGTTGTTCAGGGGTGCTGTCGTCGATATGCGTTTCCAGGAGCTGAACCTGGTTGGACAGAGTTTCTGAATCGACATCTGTGTAAAGAATCCCACGGAGCAGATTTGGCCGGTCCTCCAGATCCCAGCCACCGACACCATAACCTGTTTTCCCAACGGGGAGGGTCGGTATGGGTCCGAATTCAGCCAGCACGCTGGCAATCGTCGCTCCTGTCGGTGTGACCAGCTCTTTGTCGATACCGCTGTCTACTACAGGTTTTCCCCGCAGGATTTCCAGGGTTGCGGGGGCCGGCAAAGGCAGGGCACCGTGAGCGCATTGGCTCATCCCCCGCGAGAGCGGAAGGGGGGAACAATAGACTTTTTTCACTCCCAGTAAATTAATGCCGATAGCCGCACCTACCAGGTCAACGATGGCATCAATGGCTCCGACTTCGTGAAAATGAACCTTGTCGATATCGATACCGTGAACATTGGCTTCAGCTTTGCCCAGTTTTCTGAAAAACTTTCTGGAGAGCAGTTTCACCGGTTCCTTCAGGCTGCATTCAGCCAGCATTTTATCGATACTGCTCCAGGTGCGATGATGGTGGGTCTCTTCGCAGTGAACCTGAACGTGGCTTCCTTGGATCCCGTGGCGTTGCTCAGGTCCAACCTCAAGCTTGAAGCCACTCACAGGAAGCTTTGCCAATTCTTTTTCCAACTGTTGTTGCTCGACGCCAAGGTCGATCAGCAGGCCAAGAAACATATCACCGGAAATCCCGGAAAAGGTGTCAAGGTAAAGAGTTTTCATGTAGACCTTTCAACAGACATCAAAAGGATAGAATTTGATTCTGTTGTTGAATAATCATTCTGCTTTACGATTAATCCGATTGGCCGCAAAGGCGGCGCCGAACCCGTTATCAATATTAACCACAGTCACTCCGCTGGCACAGGAATTGAGCATGCCAAGCAGGGCGGCAATGCCGCCGAAAGAAGCTCCATAGCCAACTGAAGTCGGTACCGCGATGACGGGCTTGGCCACCAGACCACCAACGACGGATGGCAGGGCTCCTTCCATGCCGGCAACAACAATCAGCACGGCCGCCTGTTGCAACAGGTCCTGACGGGCCAGCAGGCGGTGAATTCCAGCAACCCCGACATCAATCAATTCTTCAACTTCATTGCCCAGCATCCGGGCGGTAATCGTTGCTTCCCGGGCGACGGGGAGGTCTGAAGTCCCGGCACAAATCACCAGAATCTTTCCCGCTCCGCTGAATTCAATTTTCTGCTGAATCAGACAGAAGGTTCGCGCATCATTATCATATTCCCCGTCCGGGAACTGGTTGCAGATCGTTGTCGCTTTTTCTTCATCCAGGCGGGTGACAAGGATATTACGTTGCTGTTTTGCCATAGCAGACAGGATTATCTTCAGTTGTTCCAAGGTTTTACCTTCGCCGAGAACAACTTCGGGAACCCCCTGCCGCAATTCCCGGTGGTGATCAATCTGAGCGATGCCGAGATCTTCAAACGGCAACTGCTTCAAACGCTCAACCCCGTCGGCGACACTGATCTGACCATCTGCCAGAGATTGTAGCAGGCGGTTCAGTTCTTTACTGTTCATAGCGGGCCCCTTTTACAGTCCAAGATCATCGGCAATTCCCTGCATTGCTTCCAGACAGAGATCGCAGAAATCGGGAATAGGCAAGCCAAACTGTTCACATTCGGCAATGATGGAGCGATCCGCTCCGGCGGCAAACTGTTTTTCCTTGTAACGCTTTCTCACCGATTTTGGTTTGACGCTGGCCAGTTTTTTATCCGGATAAACCAATGCTGCAGCGATGATCAACCCGGTGATTGTTTCACCGGCAGCCAAAGCCTGATGAAAGCGCTCAGTTCGCTTATCTCCATGGGCCTGTTCATTGTGCATGCGGATCGCTTCGAGAATTTCTTCCGCAACCCCTTCGTCGCGTAGGATTCGGATTGTTTCGTGGGTGTGTTGCGACATGTCGTCCAGGGTCAGTTCGACATCGAGATCATGAAGTAAACCGGTTAATCCCCAAAGCTCTTCATCTTCAGAAAAATGTCGCGCCAGCGCGCGCATGACCGCTTCACTGGCGAGACAGTGTTTAATTAAATTTGGGCTGTTCAAGTGTTGATGCAGCAGTTCCAGAGATCTTTCGCGGGTGATGCCGTATGTCATATTGTTACTCCTGTTTATATAAACCGCGTCATCATAGCAAAAAAAGAGCAGAGACCAAAGTTGGAGTGTTGTTTATTTGATAAATTTCCAAGTCAGTTGACCAAACGGCTGAGGCGCGGTAGCTTTTAGGACGATTCACGGGAGGTTGGCGATGGATGATTTAGGGCAGGAAGATTTACCCCTCAGCAGAACCAAGAAAAAGCAACAGGCACAACAGGTCGGGCAACTTGCCGAACAGCTTGTTGGTCTCACAGATAATCAGTTTTCGAAACTTAAATTACCTGATGAAATCATTCGTGAGGCCGTACTGGCCCGCTCAACGACCGGACGGAGCTCTCAACGCCGTCAGCTGAAACACTTTTCAGCGCTGTTGCGTAAATCTGAGGAGGCGCTGGAAAATTTGCAGGGTCAATTGGAGAACCTCGACCAGGTTTCCCGCAGCGAGAAAAAGCAGTTTCACCAGTTGGAGAAATTGCGTGATCAACTCTGCCAGAAGGAGAATTTTGATGCGGCCTTCAGCGCTATGCTCGAGATCACGCCGAGAATTGACCGTAAAGTAATTGCCCGCCTGGCCCGTTCGGTTCATCAACATGAGGACAAACGTGCTTACCGGGAAATTTTTAAACGTTTACGGGATGAACTGGAAGACTGACTTTAAA
>JAPHSA010000242.1 GCA_026193235.1 Deltaproteobacteria bacterium
GCCGTTGATTTGCTTCATCTTTTAGCTGAGGCAAAAGAACGAGACGATATTGCGCGTGCTATCATCGACTATTTAAAACCAGATTTTCCCATCAGGGCTTTATTCATGGTCCGTGGTGACAATGTCTTCGGCTGGCTTGCCAGTGGAGAAAAACCCCAACAGCTATTTGAGCAACTGTCAATTTCTTTACATGTCTATTCAGTCTTCAGCCCGGTTGCCACCAACCACTCATATTACCTTGGCCCGGTCGTCGAAGCTGAACAGAATCTTCAGTTCCTGAATTTTTTTGATTCCCGCCCGCCACAGAACGCTTTGGCAGTTCCGCTATTGGTACAGGACCGTCTGGTCAGTATTCTCTACGTACAGGGTCAGATCGACAAACTCGAACAAAGCCTTGCCGAACTGCAATATATCGCCGGAAAAGCGGAGATGGCCTTCAAACTCTTGATCTTGAAAAATAAGATTCTCAGTTCCTGAGTTGTTCATGGACAGTATAGATCCCAGCCTGAATGTCGCATCAGTAAAAAAGATTCAGCATGGATTAAACGCCATGCACGATGAACTCTTCCAGCTGATTCTTGATCCCGATCCCGAATTCATAAGACTGCTATTAAAAAATCCGCACGTTGACGAAGACCACCTGCTGGCCTTGCTGAAACGACGAGACTTACCGGCGGAATTAATCAGCCAGATTCATCGGGCGAACAGACAGGCACTCGGTCATCGTCTGCTGCTTGCGCTGGTTAAAAATCCAGCGACTCCTGGTACTTTAACCCGCACTTTGCTTCCCCATCTTCGGCTATTTGAGCTGCTTGACCTCTGCTATCTCCCCGGAGCAACCCCAGATCAAAAACTGGCTGCAGAGCGCACGATTTTGCAGCGTTTGCCAACGACTCCACTGGGAAACAAGATCACGCTGGCACGACGGGGAACAACAAATATCGTGGCTGCATTATTGAAAGAAGGCCAGTCACAACTGTTTGAAGTCTGTCTCTCCAGCCCACGTCTGAAAGAAGCTGCCTTATTCCAGTTTTTACGCGGTGCGACGGCCAGCGCTGAAACCATTTCGATGGTCGCCCGACATGAGCGCTGGAAACAACGCCCCAACCTGCAAATGGCAATTCTCAAAAACACCAGAACCCCGGACATCTGGTTTACACTGTGGCTGCCAAAACTCCCCCTGACAGTCCTCAAACAGCTCCGGTTAAGCTTTAAAGCGAATCCATCAAAGAAAAGATTGGTTGAAACAGAAGTTAAGAAACGGGGTGGTTTTTAGCTCTTTATAACATTGTCGATAACTGATTTCAAATGCGCACAAGTTTGTTTCTTCGGGAGACAAATAATCCGTCAAGAGCTAATTTTACCCGACAGAAAACCATTCTCAGCCGGAAACTATTCCACCCTGCCAGACCTGCCCCCTGCTCACGATCATGACAATGGCATATCTTTCACTGAATCTATGTATACAGAATGACTTATTATTTTAGTTCTCCAAATTCCGACAAAAACACTATGAAATATTTTGCCCAAATAATCTAGCTGGTTATCTCGCATGTCTTTAGTTAATAATTTTAAATAAAGTTTGCAAATTAATTTTTATTTATTTATTATGATTACTCGTCTATGAATTCATATCAAATTCAAGGATCCCTATGCCAATCGATGACAGCGCGATTGAAATGCTGCACCAAATACAACCTGCTGATAAACCGGGCTTTGTCACCAGGATGATCAAACTTTACCAGACATCGACTCAGACCAACATCGCCCAGTTACAGGAAGTTTATGCAATCAACAATCTCGAGCAACTCACCGGCGCTGCGCATACGCTAAAATCGAGCAACGCAAATATTGGGGCAATGGAAATTGCAAGCGTAGCTGAAGAGCTGGAACGGGATTGCAGACGCAACAATTTAGCGTACTGTAATCAGCAAATTACTGTGATTGTTCAGGAATTTAACCGCGTCGGTATATATTTTAACGATAACTTTCAATAAGGGAGCGAACAGATGTTAAGCAGCGTCAAAACATCTAAATTCATTTCTGTGCTGTTAGTGCTTTTCTGCCTGTCGATTTCCGACTCTTCAGCAGGACAGGATGTACTGGATCTTGACCTGTCGTCTTTGATGCAGATCCAGATCACTTCGGCAGGTCGCAAGGCACAGAATCTGGCTGATGTTCCAGCAGCTGTCTACGTCATTGATCAGGCTGACATCTCCAATTCAGGTGTAACCTCGATACCCGAAGCTTTGCGAATGGTTCCCGGTCTCCAGGTTGCGCGCATCAGTTCCAGCAAATGGGCTATCACCTCGCGCGGTTTTAACGGGACATTCGCCAATAAATTACTGGTTCAAATTGATGGGCGCAGCGTCTATACGCCGTCTTATTCCGGTGTTTACTGGGACGTTCAAAATGTTGTTCTTGAAGATGTCGAGCGGATAGAAGTGATTCGCGGACCGGGCGCGACCCTCTGGGGAGCCAATGCCGTCAATGGCATTATCAACATTATTACCAAGCAGTCTTCTGACACCCCGGGCGGACTGGTGAGTGTCATTTCGGGCAATCAGGAAAAACTGATGGCGACCGCCCGCTATGGAACGCAATTCAACGGTGACACCTACGGACGTTTCTACATCAATCGTCATGATCAGGATTCTTATGAATTTTTAGAGGACAAAACTGACGCATACGATGACTGGGACACGACCAGTGGTGGGTTCCGCCTCGATGGTGATGTTGGCCTTAATGATTCCTGGACCTTCCAGGGAGACTATTACCGGAACAATGAAAATCAGCGCAATGATACTTACTGGGTCCAGACTTCCTTGTTACCACTGGAAGTTGAGGATTCTGTTGATGCCGAAGGTTTCAACCTCCTGGCTCGATGGACGCATAAATATTCTGACAGCAACTCCTGGACACTCCAAAGCTACTATGATGATTACCAGCGGGAAGAAATTTATATACAACAAGATCATCAAATCCTGGATATAGACTTTCAGCACCGTTTACAGCCAATCCCGCGACATGATGTCATCTGGGGGTTAGGTTACAGGCTCATCAAAGATAAATTCGGCAACACTTCCCAGATATCGTTTTCTCCTGAGAAGAACACAAATAAAATTGTAAACGCGTTTGTTCAGGATGAAATCAAATTGTCAACCGATCAGCTGCTGCTGACGCTGGGCAGTAAATTTGAACGCAATGATTATACCGGCACCGAAATTCAACCAAGTGTCCGTTTGCTCTGGAAACCAACGGGAAAACACAGTCTCTGGACCGCCGTATCCCAGGCAGTAAGAACACCTTCGCGAGCTGAAGATACAGGTCTGATCACCGTCGGCATGATTGAGTTGCCCCCACCTTACCCACCGGGAATCATCGTGCCTGCACAAGTCAGCAGAAATAATGATTTGAATGCAGAAAAACTGTTGGCTTACGAAGCAGGCTACCGCTTCAGTGCAGATAAAAATTTCGTTGTTGACATGGCACTTTATTACAACAGCTATGAAAACCTTATCACCTATCAGCAAACGGCAACAGGCTTTCAGTTCTACAATGGCTTGGAGGGTGATACATACGGTTTCGAAATCAATGCCGAGTGGAAGCCAACCGAATGGTTAACCTCTGAGTTAAGCTACAGCTATATTCATCTTAATATAGATATTGCCCCTACTGTGGATTCCAGTTTTGCAGTTGTCGCGGAAAAATCCAATCCAGAGCATCAATTCTCAGTACGCTCGAACATTGATTTAGGACACGACCTTCATCTCAATCTCTGGGGACGATATGTTGATAATGTTGACGCTGCCACCTCAACGGCACTCATATCCAACATCGAAGTCGATAGTTATTTTGAGCTCGATAGCAATATTATCTGGAAACCACTTGAAGGACTCGAGTTCATGCTTGCTGGTCAAAACCTTCTAAACAGACAACATCTAGAATTTGTACAGGAGCAGTTTACCTCACCAATTGAAATTGGGCGCAGTGTTTACGCCAAACTGACCTGGAAGTTTTAGGAGTCAACTTGCTGCGCCGTTTTTGTCACATAGTTCTCCTGGTAAGCCTGCTCAGCTGGTCACCACAGCTGAAAGCGGCACAGGAACCGAGAGAATATCAGGTTAAAGCCGCGTATCTGTACAACTTTGCCAAGTTTATTACCTGGCCCGAAACCGCCTTCAGCGATAAAAAAGCTCCTCTTGTCATCGGGGTTCTCGGTAAAAATGAATTCAATGGTTACTTGGAGCCACTCACCTCAAAAACCGTCCGTAACCGTCCGATTGTTGTCAAACATTTCAAATCAATAGAAGATGTCAGTGCTTGCCAGATCCTCTATCTGAGCTCTTCTGAAAACAAGCAACTTAAAACACACCTGAAGAAACTGAGTGTGCAAGCAATTGTAACGCTCAGTGATGAGCGCAACTTTGCCAAGCAGGGAGGCATAATTCAGTTTACTCCGGTCAGGGGTCGTTTGCGGTTTATCATCAATCTGGAAAAAGCAAAGGCAGTCGGTATGAAAATTGATTCCCAGCTACTGTCTCTGGCGATTGAACTTCTGGAGACAAAAAAATGAAAACTTTTATCCAGAAGCTGCCAATCAGACATAAGCTGAACACGATTATCCTTGGGATCACCTCAACGATCCTGCTTCTGTCCTTTATTATTGCTATGGTCGGTCAGTGGCAGCTCTACCAGCGCAATGCCCTTCAGGAGCTCCGGAGCCTGGCAAATGTGGTCAGTGTGAACAGCACTGCCGCACTTATGTTCCAGGATAAAGAGGCACTGAACAGAAACTTAATGTCCTTGGCGAGCAAAACAACAATTTTAAAGTCTGCCATCTACCAACCAAATGGCACTACTGTTGTTAAACACAACAAAATTGTAACCGGAGAAAAACAATATAATCCGCTTGAGATACCGGAACTGGTTCAACGCGGTCATCTCATCAACGATCACCACATCGATGTTTTACAACCGTTGATCGTTGACGGTGAAAAAATTGGCTACCTCTATATTGAATCGAGCATGCATGAACTCTATATGATGCTCCTGAAAACAAGTGTCTATGCTTTCCTCATTGTTATCGGTGGTTTGATATGTGCCGTTTTTCTCGCCAACCGCTTGCAGCTGTTTGTGACCCGTCCAATCAATCATCTGGTTGAAACCATCAAACAGGTTGCTCAGAGTAAAGATTACGGCTTACGGGTACAGGCTGAAAGCAAAGATGAGCTCGGTCTTTTGGCAACAGGGTTCAACGATATGCTTGGCCAAATTCAGTTACGCGATGAGTATTTGGAAGATCAGGTCCACGAACGCACTGCGCAGTTACAGAAGACGATGAATAGAGCTGTTGTTCTGGCGGAGAAAGCCCAGGAAGCCAGCAAAGCAAAATCACAATTTCTCGCCAATATGAGTCATGAGATCCGCACCCCGATGAACGGTGTTCTGGGCATGGCCGAGATGGTTCTGGAGACAGAGCTCTCTACGGAACAGCGCAACTCGATTGAAACAATCCGCACATCAGGGGAATCGTTATTGACTCTTATCAATGATATTCTCGATTTCTCTAAGATTGAGGCTGGAAAACTGGAGATTGAATCCATCAACTTCAATCTGCCGGGACTGGTTGATGATGTCGCCCAGATGATGGCCCACCGTGCTCATGCAAAAGGCCTGGAACTGATTGTCGATATTGCTGCGGATCTTCCCGCCTCAGTGAGTGCTGATCCCAGCCGCATCCGCCAGGTTCTGACAAATCTGCTCAGCAATGCCATAAAGTTCACAGATCAGGGTGAAGTGGTCGTTCAGGCTCGCAAGGGTGAAGACAGGACAGACCCTTTGCAGATTTGCTTCTCAGTCAGTGACACCGGTATCGGCATGAGCGCTGACGAACAGGGCAACCTGTTCCAGCCGTTTTCCCAGGCGGACGAATCAACTACCCGTAAATATGGTGGCACCGGTCTGGGTCTGGCAATTTCCCGGCAACTTGTTGAGATCATGGGCGGGACGATCAGCTGTCGCAGCAACCATGGGCAGGGTTCAGAATTCTGGTTCAATTTACCCATGAAAAAATCGACCGGTACTCGCATCGTCGCCAAAGCACCGGCTGATGAGCTCAAAGGTTTCCGTAGTCTGATCATTGATGACAACGCGACGAACCGTCAACTCCTGGCTAAACAGATGATGAGCTGGGGGGTTGAGCAATCAAGCGCCGCGAGCGGAATTGAAGGTTTGACCCTCCTGCATCAGGCTATTGCTGAGAAAAAGCCGTTTGACCTGGTCATCCTTGATATGCATATGCCGAATATGGACGGCCTTGAAGTGGCCCGGCTGATTAAGAAAGATACAAACTTGAGCGAAACCAAGTTGGTCATGCTGACATCCGTCGGAATCCGAGGTGATGCCCAACTGGCAAAAAAAGCCGGGATTAAAATCTACCTGACCAAACCGGTCCGGCAGATCGACCTCTACAACAGTCTGGTCGCGCTGATGAAGGGGGATCAGGCGCAGGGTGATGAGTTGATCACCCAGTACAGCCTGGAGAAAGAACGACCCTGCTTCAAGGCAAACGTGCTTCTGGCTGAAGATAATATGGTGAATCAACAGGTCGCCAAAGGGGTGCTGCGTAAACTTGGGTGCCAGGTTGACCTGGCAATGAATGGATCAGAAGCCCTCAGCCTGGCAGAAGAGAATCAGTACGATATTATCTTCATGGATTGCCAGATGCCACGCATGGATGGTTACGAAGCCACCGGTGGCATTCGCCAGCATGAAATTACCAGGGGTGCAGAACGGACACCCATTATTGCTCTGACCGCCAATGCCTTGAGTGGCGACCGGGAAAAGTGCCTGGCGGCAGGGATGGACGATTATATCAGCAAGCCTTTTGGTCAGGACCGCATTGCTAAAATCCTTGAAACCTGGATCCCGGGTAACCTGCAAGTACAGCCACAGCAGACCCCAGAATCGCTAAAAAGAGCAACGCCCCCGATGGAAGGTTCGCAGAATAACCTCATTGATCCGGCTGCACTGGAAAATATCCGCAGTCTGCAGACTGATGGCGCGGATGACATCCTGACCAGAATCATAGAGATCTTCATCGCCGACACTCCCGGACAACTGCTGAAAATGCGCCAGGCAGTAAAACATAAAGAGGCCTCAATCATTCGCAATATTGCCCATAGTTTGAAGTCCAGCAGTGCCAATCTGGGAGCAACGAGCCTGTCAGCATTACTGAAAGATATGGAAGAGAAAGGCCGGCAAAATTACCTGCAGGGGGCTGAAGAACTCATCAACCGAATTGAGACAGAATTTAACCTGGCGCTTCCTCTGTTGCGCATGGAAATGGTCAATCATGAGCCAAGCTGACAGCTTTAAACCGCCGCTGATTCTCGTTGTCGATGACGATCTGTCGGCTCGCCTGCTGATGCGCGCCAGTCTGGAAAAGGTTGGATTCCGCACAGCTGAAGCGGAAGATGGACTTATTGCAGTCGCTGAATTTGAACATCTTAAACCGGATGCGATTCTGCTTGATGTCATCATGCCTAAACTCGACGGCTACGACACCTGCAGAGCTATTCGCAAGCTTAATGGTGGCGAGAATACGCCTATCCTCATGGTCACCGGTTTGGATGATATTGAAGCGATACATCGTGCTTTTGACTCAGGAGCGACGGATTTCATCACCAAGCCGATTAACTGGGCAGTGTTGAATTATCGCGTAAAATATATGCTGCGCGCCAGCGAAGCCTTCCATGAAGTTATCGACAAACAGCAGCAAATCCAGGAACTCGCTTTTTTTGATCATCTGACCGGCTTAGCAAACCGAACTCTATTCAAAGACACCCTTGAAGTTGCTCTGGCTGAAAGTGCAAAAGAAGACTCTCAACTTGCTGTTCTCTTTATGGACCTTGATCGTTTTAAAACGGTCAATGACACTCTTGGGCATCATATCGGTGATTACCTGCTGAAAAATGTGGCTGATCGGGTCAGTTCCTGCATTCGTGAGAGCGATTCTTTCAGTCGCCTGAACAAAAGAAATGCAAAACATTATGTTTCTCGCCTTGGTGGAGATGAGTTTACTGTCATGCTGCCGCGGCTCAAAGACCCGGAGGATGCCGGACGCGTGGCCCGGCGCATCAATGAACGTTTGGCCGAACCTTTCAAACTTGCAGACACTGAAGTTTTTATCTCGGTGAGTATTGGTATCAGCATCTTCCCGCTTGACGGTACTGAGACTGAAGAGTTGATGAAACATGCGGACCTGGCGATGTATGATGCCAAAGAAAAAGGGAAAAACAATTTTCAGTATTACAAGAAATCGCTGAATATCAAAGCCAGAGAACGGCTGGATTTTGAAAATGATGTCCGTAAAGCGGTCAGCAACGAAGAATTTGAACTCTACTATCAGCCCCAAATTGATCTAGCCAGCGGAAAAATCATCGGTGCAGAAGCCTTAACCCGTTGGCAGCAAGAAACACGTGGCATGGTTTCACCGGGTGAATTTATTCCCGCAATTGAAGAACTGGGCCTCATTATCCCGTTTACCGACTGGGTAATCCGCCAGTCAGGCCAGCAGCAGCTTACCTGGCAGGAGGCCAAGCTTCCACCGCTGCGCATTGCGATCAATATTTCCAGTAAACATTTTGTTCAGCAAAAAGTTCCGGAAAAGATCGCCAAAGCGCTGCAGACATTTAATTTGAGTCCGAATTTTTTCGAACTCGAACTGACAGAATCGGTACTGGCAGAACAGAACACAGAAACGCTGGAAACGCTGCGACAGATCAAAGAACTTGGAATGACCATTGCTGTCGATGATTTTGGGACTGGTTATTCTTCCATGGTTTACCTGAAAACTTTCCCCATCGACATCGTCAAAATCGACCGTTTTTTCATCAAAGACATTCTCACCAGTCCCCAGGATGCGGCGATCGTTAAGGCCATTATTGCCATGGCACAGAGCATGGAGATGAAGGTTATCGCTGAAGGGATTGAAGAAGAGGATCAGTTTCACCTGCTGCAAGAAATGGGCTGTGATTTCGGGCAGGGCTTCCTCTTCAGCGCTGCAGTTTCTGCAAATGATTTTTCCAGAATGATTCAGGACATCAGGTCATTAGTTCCCTCTTGTGTAAATTCTTAATTTTAATAGTTATCCCTTGATTTTATTGAGCAATTGCCATTACTATATAATTAGAATATTATCACTAACGATTGCTTACAATATAGACTATTTTTTTATGCTAGATAATCCTGTCAAAAAACTGATTGAGAGTGAAATCAATCTCCCCTCCCCCCCGGCCATTGCAGTTCAGATTCTCAATACGGTTCAGCAGGAAGAGTCCGACCTCAATGATTTGACAAAAATTATTTCAGCGGACCCGGCACTCACAGGCAAAATGCTCCAGATTGCTAATTCTTCCTTCTATTCGCTAGAAACTGAAGTCACCAGTATCGACCGCGCTCTGTCGGTTCTGGGAACCAATGTCATTAAGAATATTGCCCTGTCTTTTGTCAGAAATCCCGACGATATCAGCGCCATTAAAACACTATTGAAAGACCTTGATTCCCACGCCGGATTAATTGCCAAGATCGAAAAACCGGAAGCAGTCGAAAACATCGATGAAATTCTTGAGATTCTTGATTTTGGTGACGCTATCATGATTGCCAGGGGAGACCTCGGTGTGGAAGTAAAAATTCATAAGGTACCCGCCATTCAGAAAA
>JAPHSA010000049.1 GCA_026193235.1 Deltaproteobacteria bacterium
CCTTGAATACTCAACCCGGCACTTTCTTCACCACCAATCAGGATTTTATTTTCACTGATGTATTCGCCGATGAACTTGAAACCAACGGGGGTTTCAAAAACCTCGACTCCGTGATATGCGGCTACAGCATCGATCAAATGTGAGGTTGCAACGCTGCGTGCCGCATTGCCTTTGAGACCCTTGCTGCGAATCATGTAATCAAACAACAGAGCAAGAATATAGTTTGGCTCGATGTAACTGCCGTCACTGTCGATGATCCCGAAACGATCGGCATCACCATCAGTTGACAGACCGAGTGTGATGGTGGAGTCGCCCTTGATCAGGGCAATAAAATCCTGGATATGGGCTTCTGCCGGTTCGGGAGGCTCACCACCAAAGTAGGGATCAAGATGATCATTAATAGAAATGACTTCAACACCGGCCTCAACGAGCAGACGATCGAGATATCCCCGGCCCGTTCCATAGAGCGGATTAACCGCTATTTTAATCCCTGAACCAGCAATCGCATCGAAATCGATCAGCTTTTTGATCGCGATAAAATAGTCCGCACGCGGGTCAATGACCTCAAAAAGTCCCTTTTCAGCAGCAACATCAAGGGGCATATCCTTAAAAACTATTTCGCCCAGCATGGCATTGGCGCGTTTTTCAATGTCGCCAGTTGTTTCTGGTAAAGCCGGACCACCCCAGGCGGGAGAAAATTTGATGCCGTTGTAATCATAAGGATTATGGCTGGCGGTAAAATTGATCGCACCGGCAGCGTTGCGGCGAATCAGTTCGTGAGAAATCACTGGTGTTGGCGTATCCCGATCACAGAGGAAAGCTTTGATTCCAGCACCCGCTAAAACACGAACGGTTTCACGGGCAAAATCCTTGCCCATAAAGCGCGCATCATAACCTACCACCACCCCTTGTTCCGCAACCCCCTGGTCACGCAGGTGATCGGCAATTGCCTGGGTCACGACACGAACGTTATCCAAAGTAAATTCCTCACAGAGGATCCCCCGCCAGCCAGAGGTACCAAATTTAATGTGAGACATGTGTCCCTCCTTGTAATAGTGTGATTGTCATATTCATAAAAGCAATAATAGCACAGAGTTAACTCACAATTGAGGTCGAGATAACTTTTCTATCAGAATTCTTATTTGTTTTTTTCTAAAGATATCTCAGCAAATATTTTTGCATAGGGGCAATCATCAGGCAGAATTCCAGAACGCGCCAACTCAGGCGATAATCGCGCACAGTCCGGATGCAGGTCTGAACGCTGGCCGTAGATACGACACTGGCGGGTTGTGGTATCGAGAAAACGGCAAGGGGTATTTGTATAAAAAATCTTGCCGCGATAATCATATTTTTCATAACAGCAGCGCCCACAGCGCTCACAAATAGCTTCCCAGTCAGCCGTTAAATCCGTTTTTTCTTTTTTAGTTTCCATTAAAACCCTTGCTGCTATTTTTTTATTCTGAAATCCATAACAATTTACTTTAACATAGGAACAGGAATGCTAGTTATTGACAATATCGTTAAATCTGCATATTTTGGTCAGACCAGATGAAAAGGTAACCACCGGGAATCTTCGGGTCAATAAGTTCACAACCAACCCAGCTGAAGGTATCACATGCGAATCATGATTATCCTCTCCGCCCTGTTGATGCAAGTTTGTCTGGGCGCAACTTATTCCTGGTCAGTATATGTACACCACATCAAATCGATTCTCGATATCTCACAAACCCAGGCCCAGATTCCTTTTTCCGTCTTTTATTTTATCTTCCCGGCAACGATGATATTCTCGGGTACGCTCGTCGACCGGATCGGCCCAAGGTTTTCAACGATTCTTGGAGGTGTTCTTTTTGGCAGCGGTTGGCTGATTTCATCCTTTGGCGCCAGCAACTTTATTTTTACTATCCTGGGGAATGGATTGATTGCCGGCATTGGCGCCGGAATCGCCTATATCGTTCCCATTTCGACCTGTATCAAGTGGTTTCCCAACAATAAAGGCCTGGTAACGGGAGTCGCTGTTGCCGGATTTGGTGGCGGGGCGGCGCTGGTCAGCTATATTTCTGGCTATCTTCTCAAGCTTGGTCTTACCCCTTTTCAATTGTTTGCCTACCTTGGCATAGCCTTCCTCTTTTTGATCGTTTTCGCCGGCTTTTTTATGAAAAACCCGCCTGACTTCACTTTGTCAAACAGTATTAGCTTGAAGTTTAGGGACATCATCACCGACAGCCGCTTCATTATCCTCTATTTCTGCATGTTCACCGGACTGGCGGCAGGTTTTGCTATTAATGCCAATATCAAAGAACTGTTTCAATCAGCAACGCTGCTAACCGGGGTCAGTGCGGTGTCATTTTTTGCGATTGCTAATGCAGCCGGACGGGTTATCTGGGGCAGCATATTTGATCGCGCCAGCAGCCGCGTTATCATTCAGATTAACCTCTTATCCCAGGCCCTCCTGCTATTTGCTTCACCATTCATCCTGATATCGGCACCCGGTCTGCAGCTTTTTGCCGTACTTTCAGGCTTTAATTACGGTGGTGTTCTGGTCATTTACGCCGGCTCAGTTGCCAGGATATGGGGTGCAGAAAAAGTCGGCTCCATTTATGGCTGGCTGTTTTCTTCGAATATTCCTGGCGCAGTTGCACCATTATTTGCGGGATACTTTTTCGACAGAACCGGCACATTCACAACACCTCTTTACATCATAGGAGCCATTATTCTATCAGCAATTGTCATACTTCAAGTCAGCAAAGAACGCTTTGCCTGCTGATCTCCTTAAGTACCAGAAACACGGGAACAAACAACAGCAATAGTGATAATAAACGTTGACTCGAATTTACAAATTCGCTATTAGTACGTGTTCTAAATCTGAACCAAAGTTTAACGCTAGGAGGAATAATACTAATGAAGTGTCAAACAGTTCTCGCAGGTACCGAATGTACTTTCTGGAAAAAATCTGGTTGTAGTGCTGACGGCGGCAGCTGTCAGGTGATTGTTGAAGAATGCCAGGGTTGTGACCGTATTGCCAAAGGCAGTATCGGCGAAGTCTGCACTTCTTTCCCTAACCCAGCAGCAAAATGGGCCTCTGGCCTGTGTAACTTTGCTACCCACAAGAAAATTGACCTGAAATCCGAAGATGTTCGCGTCAACCCGCTCAAAGCAGCAAAACGTGCGGCTGCCGGCAAAAAGAAATAGACGAACCTATACTATATGCAAAAATAAAAGGCTGCCCTGGTTGGGACAGCCTTTTATTTTTGCAGCACTTATATTTCGGATTTCCATAGTTTATCGCTCTTGTGGTTTACCGATCAAAGCGATCATATCGCCCTTTTTAAATGACAGGTCTGCGGAAGGGTTGGCGATAAAGGTTCCTTGCCGCAGCACCCCAACCACAGAAGCGCCAGTTTCCCGGCGCATATCCAGTTCGCGTAAACTACGCCCTACCAGCAAGCTTTCTTCGCTGAGCTCTTCCCAACTGAGCTCAAGCAAATCACGAGCACCTTTGAGCATGCGGATATCTTTTTGCTCAGACTGATCTTCATAGGCCTGGTGATAATGATCCCGCCGCGTTGCATCCGTAAATTTTTGTATTTCAGGAACGGGAATTTTCAAGTTCAGCAACGCTTGGCGCGCAATTTCAAGACCCGCTTCCAATTCAGGAAGAATAACCATATAGACACCATCTTCGTACAGGGCCTTCATCTGTTCGATGCCAACAGCGCGAACAACAATTTTCAGGTCCGGATAATGTTGATGGGCATGTCGAACAATGCTTTCGGTTGTGACAATATTTGGAACTGTCACTAACAGCTGTTTTGCCTCTGCGAGGTTAGCAGCGTCGAGAACGACCTGCTGACTGGCATCACCATAGATTGCGGCAAAACCTTTTTTTCTACATTCTTCAATCGGCCTATGCCCGAGCTCGATAATGACAAAGGGAACGCTGAGCTGCCGCAAGATATAAGCAATGTGCTGACCAACCTGTCCCCCTCCAGCAATGACGATATGATCGTGCAATCCCTCTACCGGAAGATTGACTGTTTCCAGCAAGTCCTGTGGCCGGAAGCGCCTTTTAAGCCCATAGAGGGGAGCCGTCAAACCAGAAACCAAGGGCGTCATCAGCATACTGATGATCGTGGCAGAGAGAATGAAAGAATGCTGCTCAACGTTCAGAAACTCACCCGCAAAACCAACCTGACCCAGGACAAAAGAAAATTCACCAATTTGAAACATTCCTAAACCGACAGCCAATGGGATCACGTTCCCATAACCAAATCCACGGGCGATTCCGGCCAGAATGAGGCCCTTCCCTATTGCCACAAGCAGAACCAGTTGCAGAACTCCAGCCCAGTTTTTTAGCAAGAAACCCGGGTCTAAAAGCATTCCAACAGAGGTAAAAAAAAGCAGTCCAAACAGATCGCGTAGCGGGACAATATCGCTCAAAGCCTGGTGACCATAGTCCGACTCACTC
This sequence comes from Deltaproteobacteria bacterium, assembly GCA_026193235.1. GTDB lineage: Bacteria > Desulfobacterota > Desulfuromonadia > Desulfuromonadales > Geopsychrobacteraceae > JAPHSA01. Next base: position 4,466 of record JAPHSA010000049.1, read on the forward strand.
AAAACCATACCAGCGACAAAAGCACCAAAGGCAAAAGACAGACCTGCCAGATACGTCAGATAACCGATCCCGAGACCAATTGCAGTGATAGTTAGAATAAACAGTTCCCGCGAGTTTCCTCGCGAGACAAGGGCCAGGAACCATGGGAGCAAACGGGTACCAAGAAGCAGCATAAGTGACAGGAAAACAATTGATTTAACGACGGCAAAACCGAGTAAAGGCAAGCCAGCTACAGGGTTCGTCAGCTGGGGAAGCAAAATCAGCAACGGGACAACCGCGAGGTCCTGAACAATCAAAATCCCGATCATCACCCGGCTCGACAAAGTACCCATCATCCCCTGCGCCATCAGGGTCTTAAGAATGACCATTGTACTTGAGAGTGAAACTAAGCCTCCGAGCCAGAGGGCCGGACCATGCTCCCAGCCCAGCCAGTTACCAATCGCATAACCATAAGCGATCGTCAGCAGGATTTGCATTGGGCCACCGATCAGGGCAATATA
>JAPHSA010000281.1 GCA_026193235.1 Deltaproteobacteria bacterium
CCTACTTATATCTTTCTCCCGGAGCCCATGGTGATTTTGACCTGTTCTCTTATGGCCCCGATGGCGAGTCTGGTGGAGAGGGTGAAAATGCGGACATTGCTAACTGGAACCTCGATTAAGCGCTCCGGGTTTACTCTGGTTGAATTGCTGGTGGTTATTGTTGTCCTGTCACTGGTGAGTTTGATCAGCCTGCCGTTACTTGCCGATCGGGGCGAGGGAGAAGAAAAGCTGAAGATGCGGCGCATCGCCGGAACAGTGAAGCAGCTTTATAACGAAGCCACTTTGACGCGAGATGAACATCTTCTGACCTTTGATTTTACTCGCAACAGCATGTTGGCTTATCGTCTCAGGTCCAGTGGCGGAGTGATTGAAAAAGAACCCTTCGGAAGTGAAATAACATTGAGCCCCTTGCGCGTTCAGCAGATCGATATCGCCGGCAAGGGAAGTTTTCGTAATGGTCAGATCTCTGTTCGCGTGTTTCCTCTTGGCTGGATGGAAGCGACTCAAATTGAACTTCAGAGGGGAAACGGAACTGGTGTGCATTTATCATTTTCTCCATTGACCGGGACGACGACAATAAATGAAGAGCGCTTACAAAGACAATAAAGGCTTTTCCCTGCTCGAAGTTATGATTGCTCTGGCAATTGTCGCGACGGCTTTGGTGACCTTGCTTGGGCTGTCGCAGCGCTCGATTCTGGTGCAGGATAAAATTCAGAAATTAACCAGCGCGACCCTGTTAGCCCAGCAATTGATGAGCGACCAGGAAACAGCGGCGGGGCGTTCAAAAAACAGCTGGGAGTTGCAGGAAGATGTGTTTCCCGAGCCTTTTGAAAATTTTCGTTGGCGGATCAGCTATCAGGACACCTTGATCAGTCAGGTTAAGCAGGTCACGGTTACCGTCATTTGGGGGCGGCCGGAAAAAAATGAAGAGGTTCAGCTGGTGTCCTTTTTACCGGCTGGAGACGCTGGATGAGAAACAGCTCACAGGGATTTACCCTGATTGAGATTTTGCTGGCGATTCTGATCAGTGGACTTGTTCTGACTAGTATTTACGGTGTATTCAGTTCGGTCAGTAGTGTGACACAGCGGCTTGGTAAAGAGGGTGAGCAATACCATAAGGCCCGTATTTTTTTTGATCGAATCGGGGGTGAGCTCAGCAGCCTGAGGTTGTCCCAGATTGGTGAACAAGCCGTTTTAAGCTCTGGAACAACACTTGATGGTGGAATTTTTCTTGAGTTTAATACTGAGCTGGTTTCGCCTTTGCTGGAACAATATGGCGGGCTTTCGCGAGTTCGCTATGAACTGCGAACAGCGGATGAGACGACATCTCTGTACCGGAGTGAACAACTCTTGCTGGCTGATTTGGCAGCGACAGAATCGCTGCTATTTATTGAGGGACTGAAGACTTTTACACTTCGCTATTATCGTCAGGGACATTGGCAAGACAACTGGCAGAACAAGGTTCCTCCACAACAGGTCGAAGTCTTTCTTGAACTTGAGGTTGATGGCCGTTCAATGCCATTTCGCAGCAGCTTTGTCCTGCCGGAGGTCAAATAATGCCACGGCAACTACAAAATCAGGATGGCATGGCGTTGTTGCTGGTCTTGGTGATAGTTGCTTTGCTGAGCTCTTTGCTGATTGAATTTTCGTTTTCTACGCTGGTGGATCTGCGGGCGACAGAAACATTCCGTGACCGGACAAAAGCTTATTATCTTGCCCGAGGCGGTATAGAAGCGGCACGCATGATTCTTCAGGAAGATACCAATGAGTTTGATCATCCCTCTGAATTCTGGGGTGATGAACTGGCCAATATCCCCGCCGGTGACGGGGATGTCAGTATTCGTATCACTGACCTGAGTGGTCGGTTCAATGTCAATTATATTGCTGATTTACGGGGGAATCCTCTGCCGGGTTATCACCGCTTCGTTGCCCTTTGTGGGGAAGTGTTACAGTTGGACCGCTTTCAGTCTCAGGCGTTGGCGGATTCCCTGGTTTACTGGTATAACGCCGAAAAAACTATCGTGACTCCGGATGATGCTTATTATTCCGATCTCGATCCTCCGTACAGCCGCCGGGGAGGAAAGCTGTTGACGCTTGATGAACTCAAAATGGTGAAAGGTTTCAATCAGCAACGCTTTGCCGCTTTGGAGCCCTATCTGAGAGTCGTTGGCGATGAGCAGATTAATCTCAATGCCGCCGCTCCAGAGACATTGTATGCCTGGCAATATTCAGCGGCTGAAGGCAATGTAGAGATAATTTTTGATCGGCAGGATATTGTTGCTCTCCTGAACTACCGACAAAAATCTCCCTATCGTGAACTTCAGGATCTTGCTTTGGCTGAGGGGATAGGTGATCGTTGGACAGCGGCCTGGTTACAGAACTCAGTTGGCGTTAAAGGGTCGATATTTGCGGTCAGCAGCAATGGCCGGATTAATCAGGGAACGCGACAAGCTCAGGCCGTTATATCTAAACCCGGTAACGAGCTTTTACAGTTCAAGGTGGAATAATCTTATGGCAAAACGTTTTATCGGCATTGATTTAGAGGGCCCGGAAGCCAGAGTTGCTGTACTGACAGCAGGGGCAGGAAAGATCGATGTTGTCCTTGATAAACGCAGTTATGACTCTCCCGAGACTGCCGCTGCGGCGATCAGAGAAATGCTGGGGGGGAAACTGTCTCTGGGTGATCGTCTAATCACCGCTTTACCCTGTCGGATTGGTTTGTTCCGGCGGATACGCTTTCCTTTTCGGGAAAAAAATAAAATAGAAGCTGCTTTACCACTTGAATTGAACGCCCAACTACCGGTACCGCTTGAAGAACACCTGATCTCGTTTTTGCCACCAAGAGCCCGTGAAAATGATTATGAAGTTGATGCTGTGGTCGTCAATAAACTTGAAGTAGATGAACTCTTGAGGCATTTCCCTGAGCCGGAACATAATCCTCGGCGGATTGACCTTTTCCCTTTTGCACTGCTTCCAATATTAGCTGAGCGGGATGGGATTCTGGTTTATTGCCGCCGTCTTGAAGTAGTTGTAGCCATGGTTTACGACGGTATGATCTGGGATTATCGCCTGCTGCCCGGGACCAGCGAGCTTAAGGAAGAGGAGGTCTACGATTTTATTGCCAATCAGGTCAGTCAATTGGAAAATGCCATTGGCGATGAGGGATTACCACTCTGGGTCATCGGTGCTGGGGTCACCGAGCAGTTGCTGGTTATGCTTTACAAGACTGATCGCACTATTCTGAGCCCGGCCGAAGATGTTTTTGGTGATGATTTGAGCTGTGAGATGGCCCCAGCGGCCCTGTTAGCTCTGGCTGAAATGCGTGGTACAAAAAAAGCTGAACCGCTGAACTTTCGCAAGGGTGAGTTTGCTGCTCGCGGACAGCTGGAGGTTTTCCGTACCAAAATCATTGTTGCTGCGCTTCTTTTCTTCTTTGTCCTGAGCTGTGGTGCACTGACAATGCATTTAGGATATCTGCAGAAAATACGTACTGAAAAATCTTTAAGACAACAGATGACCCAGGTGTTTCGGCAGATCATGCCGGCCAACGCCAAGATAGTTGACGTCCCGATACAATTGCAGACCCAGCTGAACGGACTTCAGCAACAGGTTCAGCTGTTTGGTTTAGGTGGCCAGGGCGCAGCCGCAGTCCTGCAGTCCATGTCTAGCAGTATTGAGCGAAATACTAGAGTTGATCTGGATGAATTTAATTATAGCAATAAAGAAGTCAGGGTTTCCGGAAATGCGGATTCATTTGACGCCGTCAACCAGATAGCGGAAAAACTTGGTGCAGATCGACTTTTTGCCGGGGTAGAAATCGTCGATGCAAAGTTGGCTGCTGATAACAATCTGGTCAATTTTGAGTTGCAATTGAAACTCCACGGGGGGGAAGAATAATGATAAACCGCCTCAACCCTCGTGAGAGAGCAATTGTCATTGGTGGTGCCATTGTCCTGCTGTTGTTGTTTGTGTGGTTTGTTCTGCTCTCACCGTATTTTAAGACGCTGACAAAGCTTGATCGCAAGATTGCAGCGCAAGAGCGTAATCTGGTTGTGGTGGAAAAAATGCGCGACCAGATCCTTCAATTACGTCAACAACTGGCAACAGCGGGCCAAAGAAAACAGGGAGAAAGACCGCTTTTTTCTCAGGTTGAAAGCCTGACAGAACAGACCGGTGTGCGCGAGCAACTCCTCTCTATGCGACCGCAACCAGCCACCGTTCAAGGGGAGTTTCGCCAGCAGCTGGTGGAGATTCGTTTGGAAAAAATCTCTCTGGCACAGATGGTCAAGCTGCTCCATGCGGTTGAATATCGCAGTGGGGGAGTGCAAGTGAAATCGCTGCGGGCAAAGCCACGCTTTGAAGATCGTTCGTTGCTGGATGTCAACATGGTCCTGATGTCTCTGGAGAAACCATGAGCCGGTCGTTGTCTGCTATTTTCAGTTTGCGGAGCCTGGCTGGTAATCGGAGACTCTTTGCACTTTGCCTCATCCTCTTTATTGTCAGCACCTTTATCTCCCTTTGGTTGTTTTTCCCAGCGGATGTTGTTCAGCGGCGCCTGGTTCAGGAAATGATGCAGACAACTGGTATCAAGATTCAGGGAGATAACGCCTCTATGTTATTTCCGTTCGGGTTAAAGCTTGATTTAGCTATTTATCCCGAAGTTATGGAACTGGCCGATTTAAAAGTGAATAATTTGCATGTTTCACCTGCTTGGAAAACTTTGCTGTCAGATTCTCCAGCGCTCAATTTCAAGGGCAGTATTGCTGATGGTCAGTTTCTTGCGCAGGCAGGGCAGGATGGACGACTCAATATAAATGCCCAGGACGTTGCTCTGTTGGGGTTGCAACAGCCTGGGAACGATTATCGTTTAAGTGGTAATTTGACTGCTGAGTTGCATGCGGAAGAGCTGGCAGCTGATATGACTGGTCAGGGTCGTTTTACGATTGAAATCAATGATGCTCAGGTGTTGGGGTTGCAGAAGATTGGTTTGCCAAATAATTTCGCAGTTGGATTAGTTCAATTGGCCGGAAAATTCAACCAGCGGCGTGTGAGTGTTGAAAGAATTGTTGCCACGGGTGGGGTCCTGGGACTCAGTGGCGGGGGGACTCTGTTGGTCGGGGAAACCCCCGATCAGACCCGGCTCAATCTCAACCTCAGGTTGTATCCTCATCAAACAACCCCGGATAGTTTGCGTGACATGATTAAATTGACTGGAATTCGGCCAACGGCGGATGGGAGCTATCTGCTTCGGATTGGCGGGACCTTGGCTAAACCTGTGATTCGCTAGAAAATAGCTGCGTAGAGTTCAGTCGGGATTGCGGATGAAGCGATAGCCACGGCCGCGGACGGTACGAAAATATTCCGGTTTTGCCGGGTTGCTTTCAAAATATTTGCGCAACCGTACGACAAAGTTATCCAGAGTCCGGGTTTCGGTATTGGGTGACATGCCCCAGACCTGTTTGAGTATTTCTCCTCGTGACAATACCTTGTTCTCACGCTCGAAAAAGAGGAGCAGCATTTTCATTTCCAGCTCAGTCAATGAAATTGCCCCGTTCGCAGTTGTGGCCTGGTGAGTATCCAGATCAACGCAGTTCGTACCGAAATTGTAAAGCCGGGGTTGAAGGCCCTTTTGTTGCCAGTTAGAGCGCCTCAACAGTCCGGCAACGCGCAGGAGAAATTCTTTTAAGTTGAAAGGTTTGGTCAGATAATCATCAGCCCCTATGCTGAGCCCGGTGATGCGATCCTGTTCTGTCCCGCGAGCGGTCAACATTAGAATTGGTATCTGGTTGGCCTGATCACGCAATTGTTCACAGACCTCGAGCCCATCAATCCCCGGCAGCATCAAATCGAGAATAACCAGGGCAAATGCCCGCTGAGAAAGTAGCGAAAGAGCTTCCTCGCCATTATCAACATGGGTGACCTGATAACCTTCCTCTTCAAGGTTAAAAATCAGCCCCTGAGCAATATGACGTTCATCCTCAACCAGTAATAAAGGGATTTTTTCAGTCATTTCCAGACTCCACTGGAATCAGAGGAATCATCAGGTGAAATGTTGTGCCCAGGCCACTTTTAGGGCTCTCGATCCAGACCTTCCCACCATGGAGGCGGATAACACTGCGAACGATAAACAGTCCCAGCCCTGTGCCGCGAATCGATTTTCCACTTCTCCGAACCCGGTAAAACATGCGGAAGACTTTTTTCTGATAGCGCTGTGGGATGCCGTGCCCCTGATCGGTAAAGATCAGATGGGCCATGCCACCATCACGTTTCAGTTCAATAGAGATCAGCGGAGGGCCATCAACATATAGCAGTGAATTTTCCAGCAGGTTGCGGAGCACCGTTTCCAGTGCTTCAGTTTCAAAACTGGACATCAAATCAGGCTCGATTTCCCAGTTCAGTTGGCCCTTTTGTGGGAAGCTTTTTTGCTTTTGTAGCAGGTAAGCTTCGATGGTTTGAGAAAGGTTTCCTCGCTGTAAGTTGAGTTTGGTTCCCTTATGTTCAATCCTGCTGGCGGTCAGCAGGTTGTTAATCAAGCCATTCAGCCGCTCAGTGTCCCCCTGCATCATGTTGATAAAGGTCTTCAGCTGTTGCGGGTTCGGTTGGCGCAGCTGGATCGTTTCAAGCTGTAATTGAATTGAAGCCAGGGGTGACTTGAGCTCATGGGTCACCTGGTTGATAAAATGCCGTTGAGCCCGGTTCAAAGATGCTTGACGGCGCCAATAGAGAAAAATGACGTAGATGCCGATCAGGATTGCAACCAGCAAGAGAATTCCCTCGGCCAGAATTAACCAGTCCGCATTGTCGGGAAGCCATTCGGCCTGGTAACGATCAGCCAAGTCTTTGAGCTGCTGATGACGGCCTAGGAACCAGTAAATCCAGAAGACCAGTAAAAGTATCCAGAGAATCTGGATACTGATAAAGGTGATCAGGGGGTGAAAAAGTCGCCGGAAAAGTTTCATGCCCCATCTATTACCATCAGAAACCAAGGTGAACAAGCCAGTTTTTACATAAGTATTACATTTCTAAGAGATTCTGGCTGATATTATCCCTTTTCAATAATAACAGGAGTTTCTATGCTTAAAGGACTAACAATAGGGCGACACAGTGTTCCTTTTCCGTTGATACAGGGAGGAATGGGAGTACGGATTTCAGGTCATCGATTGGCCGGTCATGTCGCTTTGAATGGTGGTATCGGGATTATTGCCGCAGCAGGATTGGCATTGGGTAATGAAGCCTACGATGGGGGTAATTTTTTCGAGGCAGATCGTCAAGGTCTTTTAGATGAATTGCGCAAGGCTTATGAAATAGCTCCCCAGGGCGTTATTGGTGTCAACTGCATGGTGGCCGTGAAAAATTATGATGAAGTGGTGCGCACTGCCTGCGAAGGTGGGGCGAAGCTGATCATCAGCGGTGCCGGGTTGCCGATGAGTCTGCCCGGTTTGACGGCTAATTTCCCTGATGTTGCCCTGGTGCCGATTGTTTCATCCATCAAAGCGGCTGAGTTGATCGCGCGCAAGTGGCATAAAGCTTTTCAGCGGTTGCCGGATGCCGTTGTTGTAGAAGACCCCGATACAGCCGGTGGTCATTTGGGTGAAAAGCTAGAACGGATAGGGACTGGGGACTACGATCAGTATGAAACTGTTCGTGGAGTGAAAAACTACTTTAAAAATCAATGGAACCTGCAAATTCCAATCATCGCTGCAGGCGGTATCTGGGACCGTCAGGATCTTCAGTATGCCCTGGCACAGGGATCAGACGGGGTACAGATGGGAACCCGCTTCGTTGTCACTGAGGAATGTGATGCGGATGATGCATTCAAACAGGCCTATCTGAATTGTTCCCAGGATGATATTGGTTTGATAATGAGCCCAGCCGGGCTGCCGGGTCGTGCAATCAGTAAGAATATCGAGCAGGTGCGTCAGCGGGATGTCGATCTGGATGTGTATTGTCCTTCCGGCTGTCTGAAAAAATGTGCTTACCAGACTGAGAGGGAACGATTCTGTATTGTTCATGCTCTGGATCGAGCACAAAAGGGTGATACGGAAACCGGGCTGGTTTTCTGTGGAAGCAATGCCTGGAAAGCGGATAAAATTACCACGGTAAAAGAGATTTTTGAGGAACTTTTCCCTCAGGATGAACGTGCTGCTGTGTAAATAAAATTTCAGATTATAAAGTTGTGTATGGTCGGGATAAGCCCTTATTCCGGCCTTAGATTTTTCAAGCTACAAATCTAATTTTTAGATAACTTTTTTAATATTTGTAAGAAATTCATTCTGGCCTGGTTCATCATCAATTTCCGTGACGAGGAGTTGGGCCAATTCTCTTAAGCGGCTTTGAACCGCAGCACCATTCTGCAGCCATACTCTCAGGTGTTTTTCCAGGATTTTCCCGGCAACTGGGCCGATATGTTGAGCCAGGCAACGTTTTACAGTCTTTAGCTCTTCGCTGAGAGTGCCGTTCATGACCTCCTGAGGAGACTGTGGATAGGTTTTGCTAGGCAGTGGCGTTTTTTCACAATCGGTAATCAGGTTTTGCAGGTCTTCTGCCAGAACACTGACCGCCATATTGATGAGGTGAGTGCTAGCATCAGGCTCACAGATAATCACGAGCGAAGATGATTTGCATAATTTTTTGACTAAAATCAGAGCCTCGTCATATTGGATTTCAAGTGCATTGACATCTAATTTAATGGTCTCATTTAGTTTGAAGATTCGGTGAAGGATATTGCCAACCCGTTCCTGAGTTTCGTTTTTAAATATCGCCGGAAGGTTCGAGGCAATAACCCCCTTTTGATTAGCATAGACGCATGAACCAATAATGCCGGGTGATGTTTTTATCTCTTCAAGAAGTTTCTGCATGCTGTCCTCATCTAAATAGTGAGCTGTTCAAAAACAGGGTTGAGACGGTCGAGTATGATAGCTGGTGAAACGTGAGCATCAAGATCCAGTCCAAGAATGATCTGCTCTCCTAGTAGTGTCAGGATTCTGTCGCCAGAAGTCTGCTCCAAAATCATGTGATAGGGGCCGTTGAAACCGAGATGGGCCTTCAACTGTTCCGCTGTCAGTGCGACAAAGGCGACATAGTCGCCCAGCTTGTCGCCGCGCTCGTTATTATGCGTCAGCAATGTTCCATCTCTGGCGACAGCAACCATTTTACGAATACCAGTCAGATCGTTGACGACTTGTTCCAGTTCTTTCAGGCTCGACATGCTTTTCCCCTATGCTGCGGAATCTATTGGTTCAGTTTCTTAAACTCAACACGTCTATTCAGGGCCCGGTTCTCAGTTGTTGTATTCGGCGCTGCCGGACGGGTATCTCCGAAAAATGCGATGCTGAGGCTGTCTGGTTTAATTGAGTAGTTTTCGCTCAGATGGGCTTTGACCTCTTCAGCACGTTTGCGTGATAGTTCGAGATTCCACTCAGGTTGTCCGGTACTGTCGGTGTGGCCGGATATCTCGAATGTCTGTCCTTCTAACGCTGAACTCTCAAGAGCTCTTCCGACAGTGCTGAGCTGTTTTTCAGCTTTCTCCGTGAGTTGTGCTGAATCAATGTGAAAGCGGATCTGTAACCGCAATATCGGGCCGTCAAGAGCTCCGCTAGTTGTTTCTTCTTTTTTACTTTCCTGCATGACCCGGATGAATTCTGCGGAGGTTATTGCTTCGCCAGATTCGGACTTATGCTTAATCCGGGCAAGATCCAGGGACGCTTTTGCTCTTCTGTTTTCCGGAACAAATTGCAGGCCTTTTTCAAAAGCTCTGATTGCTGCACCGGCATTGCCCAACACCATGTAAATATCACCGAGACCGAAAAAAGCTTTCGCGTAATCCTGATCCAACTCGGTTGCTTTCAGGTAATAGGACATCGCTTGATCATACTTGCGCAAACGTTCCGCTGTATATGCGTAGAGGTAGTAGATTTCAGCGTCCTCTGAGCAGTTTTGCA
>JAPHSA010000273.1 GCA_026193235.1 Deltaproteobacteria bacterium
AAGGGGATTTTTCCACCAAGCCCGCTGGTCCCTGTATCCGCTGCGGTCGCTGTATCAGCGTCTGCCCGATCCACCTGCAACCGACAACCATCGCCACCTATGCTCGTCTGGATATGGTCGATGAAGCGGAAGAATACAACGCGCTCGACTGTATCGAATGCGGTTCCTGTACCTATACCTGCCCAGCAACCTTACCGCTGGTTCAGTCGATACGCCACATCAAGGGTGGCATTATGGCTAAGAGAAGGAAGTCCTGACGTGGAAAATCAGCTTTATCTGTCATCCTCTCCGCATATCCACAGCGGTGAAACCACTGACAAAGTCATGCGCCTGGTCATCTATGCCCTCATTCCGGCCACCGCACTGTCGATTTATTTTTTCGGTCTGCCGGCTCTAAGTGTATTACTGATCTGCACCCTCGGCTGTGTCGCTTTTGAAGCCCTGGCCTGCTTTGTCATGGGCCGACCGCAAACCATCGCTGATGGATCTGCGGCGCTGACCGGCGTCCTTCTGGCCCTCAATATGCCGCCATCAAGCCCCTGGTGGCTATCGCTTCTGGGGGCGGCCATTGCTATTCTGATCGGCAAGCAGGTTTACGGTGGACTGGGTTACAACCCCTTCAATCCAGCCCTGGTTGCCCGGGTAGTCTTACTGATTTCCTTTCCGGTGCAGATGACCTCCTGGACGGCGCCAGCGCCCCTGGGTTCAGGAATCGACGCTGTCACAACTGCTACGCCGCTGGGTGAGATGCAAATGGCTGTCATGCTGACCGGTAAACTTCCGGAGATGGCAACCAGTGGTTTCGCTAACTATTTCCTTGGCAATATGGGCGGTAGCCTGGGCGAAGTTTCAGCCCTGGCCCTTTTGCTTGGTGGGTTGTTTCTGCTTTATAAAAAGATTATCACCTGGCACACACCTTTCAGCTTTATCGCTACGGTCGTCATTGTCAGTGGCATATTCTGGTTGATCGATCCGACTAAATACCCGAACCCTTTATTCCACCTGATTACTGGGGGCTTAATTCTCGGTGCCTTTTTCATGGCCACCGACATGGTCAGTTCGCCAGTGACCTATAAAGGAATGCTGATCTTCGGCTCTGGTTGTGGTCTTTTGACCGTGTTGATTCGTCTCTTTGGCGGCTATCCGGAAGGGGTCTCCTTTGCCATTCTGTTGATGAACGCTGCAACCCCACTTATTGACCGTTACACCCGCCCGAAAATTTATGGGCAGGTTGAGCAGAAAGCTTAGGCGGAGGAGATTATCATGAAAGACATTGGCCGCCTTCTGATTGCCTTAACCCTGATTGCTGCTGGTGCGGGACTGATTCTTTCCCTCGTCGAAGGGGTCACCCGCGAACCGATCAAAGAACAGCGACGCATCCAGATGCTCAAAGCCTTGAGTGCCGTTTTGCCGGAGTTCGACAACAGCCCGGATACCGACATTGTGGTTCTGGAAAGTGGTGTTGATAAAAAAGGTAATCCGATTCAGGTCACGTTTTACCGTGGCCGCCAGGCAGAACAATTAGTCGGAACCGCCTTTAAAGTTGTCGCTCCTGATGGTTACAGTGGCAATATTGAGGTCATGATCGGCGTCAAACCTGACGAAACCCTTCAGGCCATTGAGATTCTCGCTCATGCTGAAACGCCGGGCCTGGGCAGTAAAATCACTGAAAGCTGGTTTAAGGAGCTGTTTAAAAACAAAGGGCTCGACAACGCAGACTGGCGGGTGAAAAAAGATGGTGGCGAATTTGACCAGATTACCGGTGCAACCATTTCTCCGCGTGCCATTGTTGGAGCCATCCAAAAAGGGCTCACCTTTTATCGCGACCACAAACAGGAAATCGTTGCCGCACAAGGAGCTCAGAAATGAGTCTGATACAGGATTTCAGTAAGGGTATCTGGAAGGAAAATGCGGTCTTCAAACTGCTGCTCGGCATGTGTCCGGTTCTGGCTGTTACCACCAGTGCAGAAAATGGACTGGGAATGGGTCTGGCGACCACCTTCGTTCTGGTTTGCTCAAACATCGTCGTGGCAATGTTGCGTAAGCTGATTCCATCAAAAGTCCGGATACCAGCGTTCATCATCGTCATTGCCTCTTTCGTCACCGTTGTTCAACTGTCCATGGAAGCCTGGGTCTACGACCTCTACCAGGCGCTGGGAATTTTTATCCCATTGATTGTTGTCAACTGTTTGATCCTGGGCCGCGCAGAGGCCTTTGCTTCTAAAAATCCGGTCTCCCGGGCCGTTTTTGATGGTTTTGGTATGGGGTTGGGTTTTACCCTGGCGTTGTTCGTTCTAGGAGCGGTTCGAGAGCTGTTTGGCTCCGGGGCCATTCTTGGCTTTAACCTCTTCGGTGCGGGATACCAACCGATGTTGTTGATGATCCTGCCTCCGGGGGCATTTATTACCCTGGGGCTGCTTCTGGCGGCCATGAACAAATATGAGGCTAAACGTTCTTGACTTCTTTTCACGCTGCAAAAAAAAGCAGGAATCAGAATTTTGATTCCTGCTTTTTCTATTTGTACCTTTACACAGAAAATTTCTATTTTATCCCAAGCCGCTCTATCGCGATATTAAGCCGCTGCATAGTTTCAGCACTGACTTGTTTCCCACACATCAGGTAGCGCAAATTGCCCGCCGGAATTTCACTCAGCGTCATCGTAGCAAAATCATCTGCGGCTAAACCAGCGCTCTGCATCATGACATCGACTTCTTCCGGCGCAGCCAGCATATAATTTGCCTTCCCTTGAGCAATTGCCCTCACCACATCAGCCTGAGATTTGGTACCAAAGTAACTGACGGGGTTATGATGTTCCAATAACTGATCAACGAAAGAGCCATAAGAAAAAGAACTCATACGCACCATAACAAGTTGTCGTTGAGAAAAGATTGCGGCCAACCCTTCATACTGTTTAAAAGTCAGCAGCTGATCTCGGGTTGTCAGCAGGACGAGTGGCCGATTCTGATAAATAGGTTGAGTAAATTGGGCATAGAGTTCCCGCTCCGATTTTTTGAACCAGCCGATAGAGCAGTTGGGAGTATTGGCATGTTTAAGCACGTAAATAATCTGGTTGGGTGATAAAGAAAGAAACTGTGCTTCGATATTTGCTGAGCGCAAAATTTCCTGGGTCCGCGTCACCAGAAAACCCTTGGCACTGCCATCCTTGGCCGTAAAATAATAAGGTGGCCGTTCAAAATACGAGACGGTCAAAGGTTCAGCAGCCGTTTGTAGCGGCAGTAAAACCAGGCTCAAAAAGCCAAAGAGGATGGAAAAATAAATTCTCATCCCCTGTGTTTATAAGAAAGTTTTAAAAACTACAACGATTTTAATGTTTTTTCCGGCTGAGAGATATAGGAGGAGCCAACCCCAGGAGGTCGGCTCCTCGTTAACAGCACGCCCAACATATTGGCGCGCTGGGTAGCGCAAGTTCTACCAGTCAAAGCGGAAGACAACATTAGGAATGCCGATCACCACACCGGGTCGTGCATAGTACGGACGTTGATAACCACGCTTATGCCTGATCTGTCTTTTCACCTGACGCAGTTCACGCCGGGTCTCACGCAGTTCGTTGCGTAAATGTTTTTTATTCCTCTGATGCTGCTGAACGCCCCGATGACCCCGATAATCGTAATAATGACCCCGATCATGGCGATCGGAAACCCAACCTTTAGTATGCCTTGGGCCATCGTTGTAACGATCCCCCTGGGCTGAA
>JAPHSA010000174.1 GCA_026193235.1 Deltaproteobacteria bacterium
AGGGATCATGCCGCCCCTTGGCCTCCAGAGTTTTGCTCTGACCGGAATATTCAACCGTCTGTTGCTCCTGACCGATAGTTGCCGGTGGCTTGAAGGCAACGCGAAAATAGACCGGCTCAGCATTGGAGATTCCGCCTTGAACCCCACCGCTAAAGTTGGTCAGCGTTCCGAGCCGGTCTCCTTTAAGGATAAAGGGGTCATTGTGTGCTGATCCACGCATCTGTGTGCCAGAAAAACCAGAGCCAATTTCAAAACCCTTGGTTGCCGGTATTGAGAGCATCGCATGGGCCAACTTCGCCTCAAGGCGGTCGAAGACAGGTTCACCCAAACCCGTCGGCAGGTTCCGGCAGACACAGCTGACCACGCCTCCCACTGAATCTTTCGCTTCCCGAGCTGCAACAATTTCAGCGGTCATCTTTTCAGCTGCAGCTTGATCGGGACAGCGGATAGCAGTTGCGTCAATCTGCTCACGGGTCACCGTCTGCATATCAATCTTATCGGTACTATGCGGGCCGACCGAGCTGACCCAGGCAATAATCTCAATCCCATACTCTTCCAGCAAAAATTTTTCGGCAATGGCTCCAGCGGCGACACGGCCGATAGTTTCCCGGGCACTGGAGCGGCCTCCACCACTGGAGGCGTGAATGCCATATTTCTCCCGGTAGGTATAGTCGGCATGGGAAGGCCGCGGAATTTGACTCATTGCGCCATAATCGCCCGGACGTTGGTCCTTGTTATTGACCAGCATGCCAATCGGGGTGCCGAGAGTCAGGCCATGCTCAACTCCGGATAGGATTTTGACCTGATCCGCCTCATTTCTTTCGGTTCCCAGTTTGTTGCCACCTGGTCTGCGGCGATCAAGTTGAAGCTGAATATCTTCTTCAGTCAAAGTCATCCGTGAGGGGACACCATCGACAACGACACCAACCCCCGGACAATGGGATTCTCCAAAGGTACTGATTCTAAAAAAACGACCGAAACTACTCGACATGGGTTCCCTCTACTGAGCTATCTGAAAAGGTTATTTGCAACTTAGGGGAGGATAGCAGAAAACGGTTGGGGAAGCTATTTGGATCAGTTGCTCCCTGAGGGGCAAAGTCTAAGAAAAAGGAAAGATTGTCTCAATGGGTTGACATGTCACGAGGAAAGGATCAATTTGGACATCTTTAGACAATAAGGGACATAAAATGGACAAAACATTTTTAACGGTTAAAGACTTGTCTGTAAGGCTAAATGTTTCTGAAAAAACGGTTTATCGCATGATTACCGCTAAATCGATTCCATTTGCAATAAAGATCGGTGGTCAATGGCGCTTTAATGCAGAAAAAATTGAGAAATGGGCGTTGGACTCTTTGCCGGGAGGAAAGCCCAAAAAACACATCAATTTGAAAATAAGTGTTGCCGATGCGTTGACCAGCGGCTTGATTATCTATCGTGCGCACGGGGAAAGTCGGGACGAGGTTCTTGATGAAATACTGGGAATGGTTGCCGATCTATCCACTGATGAATGCACCAACATAAAAAGACAGATTCTTTATCAGGAGTCAATTATTTCATCTTCGTTACAAGGAATGTCATTTATGGCGCCGGATGTTGACGGATCCTACCAGATTGATCAGACAAAACTTCTGGTCGTTTTCCTCGATAAACCGATGGATTTTAACGCTGTTGATAAGGTTGCCACAGAAGTTGTTTTCTTGCTTCTGGCTTGCAACAAGACAGAACAACTTATTATCAAAACCAGAATGACCAGACTTTTCATGGATAGAAAATTTCTTGCGACGGTCAAAGAACAATTAAACCGTAGAGAGCTGATAGAGCAGGTCACTGTCATAGAAGAAAAAATTCTGGGTTGATTGCATGAATGGTTTGTGAAATTTAAGACAGATTGATTGGATAGTGATATGCAAAGAATGACTTACAAGAGCATCGTTGGAGATCTATTCGGCGGAGTGACCGCAAGTGTTATTGCTTTACCACTTGCGCTGGCCTTTGGCGTTGCCAGTGGCGTTGGAGCTCAGGCAGGAATCTATGGCGCTATCATCCTCGGTTTTGTCGCCGCCCTGGCAGGGGGGACAAAGGTTCAGATTTCTGGACCAACAGGTCCAATGACCATCGTTGCGGCGTCGACCCTCGTTCTTTTCCACGGGGATGTTGCTTTGCTGATGGCCGCAGTTTTGTTGACCGGCCTTTTTCAAATTATCCTTGGTTTACTGAAGGTCGGTAAGTTTGTAAAGTTCGTTCCCTATCCCGTTATCTCCGGCTTCATGAGCGGAATTGGCATCATTATCATCTTGCTGCAGATCAACCCCCTCTTCGGTATAGAAGGAGTGAGCTCCCCCATAAGAGCAGTCACTTCCCTTGGAAATATCTTCTCGCTGTTCCAGACGGATGCGGTGTACGCAAGTATCATTGCCTTAGGGATTGTTTTTTTTACCCCGAAAAAACTCGCAAAAATTATCCCGACACCACTTCTGGCATTAATTCTGGTGACCCTGATTGCACAAGTAGCAAACTTTCAATTGGCAACCATTGGCACAATTCCGAGTGGACTGCCAGAATTCATTTTTCCGTCTTTTAATTACAGTCAGATAAAAATTATTGTTTCTGCTGCTCTAAGTCTAGCGGTTCTTGGAGCCATCGACAGCCTGCTGACGTCCTTGGTTGCTGATTCCATAACCAAAACAGAACATAACTCGAACCGGGAACTGATCGGCCAAGGCCTTGGTAATACTCTGACGGCCTTTGTTGGAGGCATTCCCGGTGCCGGCGCGACCATGCGCACAGTCGTCAATGTTAAATCAGGGGGGACGACACGTTTGTCAGGTGTTATCCACGCTTTGATCTTGCTGGGGATCCTTCTCGGCCTGGGCAAATATGCCGCCATGGTTCCGATGGCGGTTCTGGCGGCAATTTTAATCAAAGTCGGTCTGGATATTGTTGACTATCGGTTCATAAAAATTATTAAAAAAGCACCGAAGCATGATCTGGCCATTATGTTTACGGTTCTTTTGTTGACAGTATTTGTTGATCTGATTATGGCCGTTGGGGTCGGTGTGGTTCTCGCGACTGTTCTGCTTGCCGTGCGCATGTCGAGTCAGGTGAACTCATCAGTCAAAGATGTCGAAATCTCACTCAAGGAAATTGAAGGTTGTGAAAATAAACAAGTAGATGGCAATTTCAATGTCAGGGTCGTTGATATTGACGGACCATTCTTTTTTGGTTCCACCACGCGTCTGGTTGGACAGGTTGGTGCAATGCTGGGGACTAAAATTGTTATTTTCAACTGTCTCAAAGTTCCTTTTATCGATCTATCTGCTTTTTTTGCTTTAGGTGAAATTATCCTGAAATTGAAGGAAAACGGGATTGTCCCATTTGTTGTTGTCAGTGAGGACATCAGAGCGAAGCTGATAGAACTCGATGCTTCCTCAATTCTTCCCGAAAAGCATATTTACCTCTCATTTGATCTGGCGGTGGATCATGCACGTGAACATATCTGTGAAAATCGTTTCTGATAGCAATATATGAATATGATTTTTTGACGGAAAGTATTCAACTCACCTGCCGGTGATGATTCATAGATGGATGATTGAAGAGTTATTTTCATAATATTTTATGTTAGAATCCGCCACGGTAACAATTCATGGAGGTGATGAACATGGCGGATGTTACGAAATTTCTTTCTGGAATTGCAAACTTTCAGCAGCAACACTTTGGCGAGAATGCTGAGCTTGCGACCAACTTGATCGAAGGTCAAAAACCTCAAGCTCTGTTGATCGGTTGTTGTGACTCAAGGGTTGACCCGGCGCTATTGACCGACTGTGCTCCTGGGGATCTGTTCATATTACGTAATATTGCCAACCTTGTTCCTCCCTACCTGAAAAGCGATGACTACCATGGTGTCAGTTCATCGATAGAATATGCTGTCTGCATCCTTGAAGTCACTGATATCATTGTGCTTGGCCACTCCCAATGTGGTGGCATCGGGGCCTTGATGCAATCTTCACAGGGTAATGAAACCGGAGAGTTTATCGGCAAATGGGTCAATATTGCCGCTTCCGCGCGGGATAAAGTTTTGCAAGAGATGCCGGATGGGCCCGCAGACAAACAGGCGCGTGCCTGCGAGAAAGAGGCAATTCTGGTCTCGCTGAAGAACCTGATGACTTTCCCCTGGGTTAGAGAAAGGGTGTCGAAAGGTCTGTTGAGTTTGCATGGTTGGTATTACAATATCGGGACCGGGCAATTGAGATACTATAATCAACTCACTGGTGACTTCGATATTCTTGTAGAACGTTATTCTCCCCCCTCCACTCTGGAGTTGGAGGCCAGTCCCAGATAAAAACTGCTGATTTTTAAAAATATCAATGTTTTTGATTGAGACCTTTGATCTCTTTCATGTTTTGAGGAGTCAACCATGCCGATTGCCCCACCAG
>JAPHSA010000175.1 GCA_026193235.1 Deltaproteobacteria bacterium
ACCCATGAATTTCAAACGTTTAAATAATAATTCCAGCAGCCCTGCGCTAAATAATGTTCAGCCATTAAGTATGGATGCAGCTTCTCTGGAGCATGATTTCCGCCGCTATTATACCTACTATCTGGGGCGCGACCGAGACTGCCGTTTAACCCACTATGCCTATGAGGCGGTTGCTTTGGCTTTACGTGATCGGGTGATGGAGCGCTGGAGGCATACCCGCAATACGTACGAAGATAGCCACTGCAAGCGGACCTATTATCTGTCTCTGGAGTTTTTGATGGGGCGGACGCTGGGGAATGCGGTCCTCAATCTGGGGATTGAGGCAGAGTTGGTCAAAGCGCTCTCGAATCTTTATCTGGAAATGGAAGAGCTGGAGGATATCGAACCGGATGCTGGTCTTGGCAACGGTGGTTTGGGGCGATTGGCCGCATGTTTTCTCGATAGCTGTGCCACTTTACAGCTGCCTGTTCAGGGGTACGGCATTCGTTATGAGTACGGTATGTTCCGCCAGCGTATAATTGACGGCTATCAGGTTGAAGAGCCGGATCACTGGCTGGCAATGGATAATTGCTGGGAAATCAAGCGACCTGAATATCGCCAGCGGGTTAAGTTTGGTGGACGTAGTGAAATTTATAGTGATGCCTCAGGGCGCTTGCGGGTGCGTTGGGTCGATACGCAGAATGTCTATGCTATTCCTTATGATTTGCCGATTCCGGGGTATCGTAACGGAACGGTGAACACCTTGCGGCTGTGGAAGGCCGCGGCTACGGAAGAATTCGATCTTGGTGAATTTAATTCCGGCGATTATACCGGTTCGGTGGCGGAAAAAAATGATGCCGAGAAGATCACCATGGTGCTTTATCCCAACGACGCCAGTGAGAATGGCAAGGATCTGCGCCTGCGGCAGCAGTACTTTCTCGCCTCAGCTAGCCTGCAGGATGTTCTTGACAAATGGATTATGACCCGGGGGCCGGATTGGAGCGCGTTTGCAGAAAACAACTGTTTTCAGTTGAACGACACCCACCCCAGCTGTGCCGTTGCTGAGTTGATGCGATTGTTGATGGATGTGCGGGGTCTGGATTGGAAGGAGGCCTGGACAATAACGTATCAGACCATGGCATATACCAATCATACTCTGCTTCCGGAAGCGTTGGAAAAATGGCCGGTGCGGATGTTTCAACAGCTGCTGCCGCGGCTGATGGAGATCATCTATGAAATTAATGCTCGTTTTCTCAAGCAGGTCGCACGGCGCTGGCCCGGAGATATGGAACGTCAGCGCCGGATGTCACTGATTGAGGAAGGTCCGGAGCCTCAGGTACGCATGGCCTATCTGGCGATCGTTGGGAGCTTTTCCGTTAATGGTGTCGCCGAGCTTCATTCGCAATTATTACAAGAAGGTCTGTTTCGCGATTTTTATGAGCTCTGGCCGGAAAAGTTCAACAATAAGACCAATGGCGTCACCCAAAGACGCTGGCTGGCACATGCGAACTCAGATTTGAGTGGTTTGATCAATAGCCGAATTGGTGCTGACTGGGTGACGGATCTGGAGCAGCTCAGTCGTTTAAAGCCCTTAGCCGAAGACCCGCAGTTCCGTGAACAGTGGCGTCAGGTGAAATATCAGAATAAGCAGCGGTTGGCCGAATATGTTCATGCTGATTGCGAGGTTGAATTTTCTCCCAACACACTTTTTGATGTTCAGGTTAAACGGATTCACGAATACAAGCGCCAGCTGCTCAATATTCTGCATGTTATCCACCTGTATGACCGCATCAAACGCGGAGACACGTCTGACTGGACGCCACGTTCGGTACTGATTGGCGGCAAGGCGGCTCCGGGCTATGCCATCGCGAAGCTGACGATTAAGCTGATTAACAATGTTGCCACCCTGGTGAATAATGATCCGCAGGTTGGTGATTTATTGAAAGTTGCATTTTTGCCGAATTACCGAGTGTCTGCCATGGAGATAATTTGCCCGGCTGCCGACCTGTCTGAACAGATTTCCACTGCTGGCAAAGAAGCTTCGGGTACCGGTAATATGAAGTTCATGATGAATGGCGCTTTGACAATCGGCACGCTGGATGGGGCGAATATTGAAATCCGGGAAGAGGTCGGTTCTGAGAACTTCTTCCTCTTTGGTTTGACGGCCAGAGAAGTTGAAGATCGACACCATAACTATGACCCCTCGGCAATTATTGCTGCTGATCAAGATTTATCCCGGGTCATGCAGTTGCTGCGGAGTGGCCATTTTAATCAATTTGAAGCGGGAATTTTTGATCCGATTATCGCAGCAATTGTAAACCCACTTGATCCCTGGCTGGTTGCCGCTGATTTTGCCAGTTACTGTGCGGCGCAAAGAGATGTCGCCAGAGATTATCAGGATCAGGAAGGCTGGAGCCGCAAAAGTATTCTTAACACTGCGGCAAGTGGCAAATTTTCGACGGATCGGACAATGCTGGAATATAACGAGCAGATCTGGAAGTTGCAACCTGTTCCGCCTCAGCTGTAAACGAGTACCCGCTTCAAGGGTTATTTTGTTCTCGAGGACGGATCTTTTTGCGGAGTGGCGTGGGGAATCTCTGACTAAAGCATCGGATCAGTCACAGATGACCTTGTTCCGCCCGGCGTTCTTGGCTTTATAGAGAGCATCATCGGCACGCTTCAAGAGCGGGTCAATGGAAATGCCGTCTGCTGAATGCATGGTCAGCCCCAGGCTGACTGTCACGCTGTTCTGCTCGAATCGGCGTAATTCCTCCTGGAGTAGGTGGGTTTTGGTGATATCGCGGGCAAAAATTGAAACGCCAATAATTTCGTCGTTTTTTTTGACTGGCTGAATTGTCGCCGCGTACTCATTATCATTGTTCCCTGAATGATTTCAGCACAGGGTCTTTCCCCGCAAGGCAGACTCAAAGATCTGGTCATAATATTTGCCCAGACCATCGGGGAGAAAATCGCTACTGAACATCCCCGTTCGATATCAATTCCCCGGGCTTTCTTGAAGGTGGATATCGTCGCTTCATTGGCGAGGAGCATGCGTTTATTGCGGTCGACGAACCAGATAATGTCTTCAGTGCTGTTGATCAGTGACAACCGGTTGCCAATATCCTTCAGTATAGGTGTTCTGGATGCGATATTCCAACTTGCCCTGATGGAGGAGTGGGTGCAGGGCTTGTTACAGTTCAGAAATTCTTCCCTGCGCCTGGCTCAGTTTCAGTTGGAGCTGCTGAATGGTTTTTTGCGAATTGTTCAAAACTCTTCAACCACTTAATATCAATGAAGAAATTAAGGTGTCACGATAGCTGAGAGAGGAAAACTGTTAATTGAAAGGCGCGCGAAGAATTGTTTTCTAGCCGGAAGCTGAAGTGATGTTCATTTTGAGGATTTTTTGGTTGTAGGTCAGGAGAAGGTCACTTTTTTTCAAGATTCCCAGCAGTTTCTGATCTGTTTCGCGAACGACCGGGAGAGTTGAAATCTGCTTGCCTTCAAAAATTTCGAAAGCCGTTTCAAAGTTATCAGTCGGCCTGACGATAGAGACACGATGGGTCATGATCTCAGAGACGACGATGAGCTCACTTAACTCGCCCACCTCGGCCAGAAAACCTCTCAGATCGCTCATCGAGAGAATGCCGACCAGCTTGTCCTGATTGTCGAGGACCGGGAAGTGGGGATAGGAACTGTTCTCCGCTTTGAGAAGAACCTCTCCAAGGCGCATATCATGACCGATGGCTTCAAACTGGGTATCCATATAGTCGCCCACTTGCAATGAACGGAGCAGATTAACATCATTCCCGCGTACCATGCGTATGCCTTTACGCAACAACTTGGTTTCGTAGATCGAATAGCCGTAGAGTTTTTGCACTGTGACCAGACTGGTGATGCAACAGGTCATTAACGGCAGAATAATATCGAAATTATAAGTCAGCTCAAAAATCGTGAAGATTGCGGTGATCGGTGCCAAGGTAGTTCCAGCAACGACAGCTCCCATGCCGATCAGGCTGTAAGCTGCACTGGTGTCAACCTGGCCGGGAAAGATGGTTGCAGCAATTACCCCGAAAGTCCCTCCCAGCAATGCTCCCAGGACCAGGGATGGGGCAAAAATACCTCCGGAAAATCCAGCGCCAACGCAGCTGGCGGTGGCAAGCAGTTTCAGTCCCAGAACAAGGGCCATCAGGCCAAGGGTCATCTGTGATGTCAGGGTCAGGTTGATAGATTCATAACCCACACCAAGGATATGAGGCCAGAATATTGCTATGCTGCCAATCAGAGCCCCAGCAACTGCCGGTCGCAATGAGAGTGGGATTGCGACTTTATTGAAAAGATCCTCAACGGCCGAAACGGAACGAATAAAGAGAATCGACAGTAGCCCAGCACAAAGTCCCAAAAGTGCATAGAGTGGCAACTCGGCGTAGCTGACCAACTCATAAGCGGGGATTTGGAAGGTTGGCAGGCTACCAAGAAAATGATGAGAAATGACGGTGGCCGTGACGGCAGAAATCGCAATGTGGCTGAGGTAACTGACCTGAAAATCAACCAGGATAATCTCTGCGGCGAAGAGCATCCCGGCCATAGGGGCATTAAAGGTTGCGGCAATTCCCGATGCCGCACCGCAGGCGAGAAAAACCCGCTTCCATTCGGCCGGTAAATGAAGCATCTGCGCTATCGATGAACCGACCGAAGAGCCAATGTGGACAACTGGTCCCTCCCGACCAACCGAAGCACCACAGCCGATTGAAAGCGCAGTGAACAGGGATTTAAAGAGGGCCGTGCGGTGACGGATGGTACCCTCGCGATTAACCACGACTTCGATAACTTCTGGAACCCCGGCACCGCGCGTCTCGGGCGAAAACTTAGTGACTAGAGGACCGACAATCAATCCGCCGATGATCGGAATAAGGAACACCAGATACCAGGGGTAACTGTCGTTAACGTCGAGTAGCGCAAGGGGGTCAGGCCAGAAAAGATCGGTTGTGTATAGCAATAGATAACGGAATGCAACCGCAAGTGCGCCGGTGATTATCCCGATCAGGACCGCAACGACCAGTAAGGCAATCAGGTTCTCTCTGTTGGGACTGAATTTCCAGGTAATTTTCACGGCACCAGAACCCTTCCGGAAAAACTGAGTCATACTAACATAGCTCTGGCTCAAGTAAGAATCGTTTATCAATAGGATCCGTAAAATGACTTAGATCGATAAAAATAATGGAGTTGCCCAGATTATTAATATTCATTATACTCCAGCAATTTATTGCTTTTATTTGCTTTAGTAGTTTAAAGGATGCTGGTTTTGGCGCTTGTCTATGTTGATGCTCTGACTGAGGGTATGATTCTGGCGGAAGATTTATTGACTCCGACAGGCCGTTTCGTGCTGGCTGCAGGAGCGGCTATCCAAGCGGAGCAGCTGCCCTTGCTCAGGACCTGGGGGGTCATAGAGGCCAATATTGATGAAGCCAGTTTAGATGATGAGTATGATCAGCATCAGGAGCTGATCGCTGAATATACAAAACGTGCAGAAACCTTGTTAAACCGGCGCTTTGCCCTGAATGATCTGGAGCAAGAGCCGGTTGCCACTCTGTACCGTCATGCTGCACGATTTTTTGCCGTAAAATTACAGCGTGGCTGGGAGCCGCCGGCTTTTCCTGAGGTGCCGACCTCGATAAACCTGGCTGATCTCCCTGCCCCTTTGAGTGTGCCCCATCTGCTGAGGGGTGATGTCGATGTTGTTTCACTGCCGACAGTTTATACTCACATTGTCGAGCTGCTTGATGAGCCAAATTCCTCTTCGACCCAGATAGCTAAAGTTATCAGCAAAGATGCCAGCTTGACGGTCCGTATGTTACGTCTGGTCAATAGTCCGATGTATGGTTTCTCCGGCAAAATAGATTCCGTATCTCGAGCGGTTTCGCTGCTGGGAACCAATGAACTAACAACACTGGCATTAGGCATTACGGTTGTGAGGCAATTCGAGAATTTCCACTCCGCTCAGCTGAACATGGAATCTTTCTGGCGCCACTCAATTCGTTGCGGGCTGTTTGCCAAAACTCTTGCTGGTCATTTGGGAGACAACTCTGTAGAAAAATATTTTACCGGGGGCTTGCTGCATGATATCGGCCGGCTGGTCATGCTCGATAGAATGCCACTTCAGTATTCAGGTGCTGTCGCTAAGGCACGGCAGGAACAGTTGCCCATGTATCGCGCGGAGCAGGATTGTTTAAAGACTGATCATAGTATTATTGGCAAACTTCTGGCAGAGAAATGGCGTCTATCACCGGCATTGATACGCATGATTGGCAGTCACCATTCGCCACGGCTGGCGCGTTATTCGCTCGAAGCCTGTGTTGTTCATATCGCTGATATGTTTGCCCATGCCTGTTGCCATGAACCCCTATTATTGATCGAAATCCCTAAACTAGAGCTTCAGGCCTGGACGGAAACTGGACTCTCCACTGAACTGATAGCTCCGACAATCCAGCAGGTTGAAAAGGAATTTAAAGAAATCGTCCAGATTTTCTTTGGTAACACGAAGACGGAAGAATCCTCAGTTGGCTGACCTGTCCTGATTAAAACGAAGCGCATCACGTAAAATATCTTGAGTCGACAGGTTTGCGGGGCCTGTCACTAGCTTCACAGCTTGATAGTCGTTGATATCCGAAGTTTCCCTCCTTTCCATCCATTCTGCTAGATAAATCTGCTTCAGCCCCAAATGTCGATAGCAAACGCTCGTTTTTGCTCATTTCCTGGATATGATAGAATGGACAATAAAAACTGAGCGGACAGGAATGACATGGAGTCTTTAGATCAAGTAGCGTCAATTATTGCTTTGAGTATGGGAGTGGCCTGGGCCAGTGGTATAAATCTCTACGCGGCGATTCTGGTTCTCGGTTTACTGGGTAGTACTGGAAACATGGTGCTTCCCCCGGACTTGCAGCTGCTGATGAATCCCCTGGTTCTGTTTGCGGCCGGGGCCATGTATCTGATTGAATTTGTCGCTGACAAAGTTCCGGGAGTCGATAACTCCTGGGATACCCTGCATACCTTTATTCGTATCCCGGCGGGGGCAGCCTTAGCTGCTGGAGCTGTTGGGGAGGTTGATCCAGCAGTCTCACTTGCAGTTGCGATCATCGGGGGTGGATTGGCGGCCAGTGCCCATGCGACCAAAGCCGGTTCACGGGTTCTGATCAATACCTCACCTGAGCCCTTTTCCAACTGGTTTGCTTCTCTGGCAGAGGATGTCCTGGTTGTTGCCGGGTTATGGACCGCGCTTCACTACCCCTGGGTTTTTATTGTTTTTCTGGTGATGTTTATTGTTTTGATGCTCTGGCTATTACCAAAAATATGGCGTGGGATTAAATGGGTGCTCAGCTCTTTAGTCTGTTTTTTCACCGGGCGGAGAAAGGACCCACCTCCGCCGCCTGATTTTAAATTGCCCAATTCTTTTCCCCCGCTGTCAGGGAAGGGCCACGATGGCTCATCGCTTGAGTAAAAAAAGCCGGCACATCATTGGATGAGCCGGCTTGAGAATTAATATGCAAAGTCGCTAGGACTAGTTGCTGAGGATAGAATTTAAATCTGTGGGAGGGTGTTTGCGACGATTTCCTTCGACATAGCCTCCCTGAATAGAAGAGCGAATCGGGTCTGCAGCAACATTGACCCAGTGGTCGCGGCGGCGAAACTCCTGGACTTCTCCCATGTGCAGCAAAATATCCAGAAACTTCTGTTCGACCAAATCCTCTTGACCATTTTTGTAAACTACCTGAATCATCAAGCCTCTCCTCCTTCCAGAATTTATTATTGAACGGAAAAAGAAAACCCTGTCTTTTGATCGCAGGTTTTGAAGTCTATCAAAAAATGGAAAAAAAGTGGATAGTTTTGACGGATAAGGGGGGAAGTGAAATAAAAACGGCCACTTACATAAGTCATATAAGTGGCCGTTCTCTACTGGAGCCACCCGTCGGAATTGAACCGACGACCTGATCATTACGAGTGAACTGCTCTACCAACTGAGCTAGGGCGGCGATGAGGTTTGAATTTTTACCTCAATTTATTAAGTGAGTCAATCTCCATTCCTTTGTCTGTATTCCAGTTTGATATAATCAACAGATTGACAACGATTTCTAAATGTGTTTAATTCCTAACTAAGAACAGTTCTTATCTAGGCGCGGATAAAATATGCAATCTCGGGTAAAAGTACAACTTGACTCATTTCAAGAGGCCTGCCGCGAAAAAGGTCTGCGGATCACTCCACAGCGGATTGAAATTTTTAAGGAGTTGGTGAAGTCAAACGATCATCCGACGGCGGAAAAATTACATCAAAGACTCATCGAAAAGATGTCGACTCTTTCTTTAGATACGGTCTACAGAACATTAGGAACGTTTTCCGACCTGGGATTGATTAACAAAGTGGAGACAGTCGAGAGTCAGGCGCATTTTGAAGTGTCTCATGTCCCGCATCATCATTTAATTTGTGAACACTGTAAAAAAATAATCGATTTTAAATGGGACCAGGTTGATAAAGCTGACCTTCCTCAAGAAGTTCAGGCTTTGGGAGTATTTGAGAAAAAAAATGTTATTATTTACGGAACCTGCAACTCCTGTTTGAAGAAATGAGACGATGATTTGTTTGCCTCGCAACTAAGAATAATTATTATTTAAGATATGATATTGATAAAGTGATGTTTTGTGAACTCTAGAAGAACAGGGGGTAACAGGATGAAAAAGAAGCTGACAATAAATGCTGGATCACCGTATAACATAACTTTAGACAGCGATAGGAGACAACTATTATGAGCGAAATGAGCAAGTGCCCGGTTACGGGCAAATCGAGCAAGCAGATCGCCGGCGGTGGCACCTCGAACCGCGACTGGTGGCCGAACCAGTTGAACCTTCATATTCTTCACCAGCACTCAAATCTGTCCAATCCGATGGGCGAAGATTTCAACTACGCCGAGGAGTTTAAAAGCCTCGACCTCAATGCAATAAAGCAGGACCTCTATGCATTGATGACCGACTCGCAGGACTGGTGGCCGGCCGACTACGGTCACTACGGCGGACTCTTCATCCGCATGGCGTGGCACAGCGCCGGAACCTACCGTATGGGCGACGGACGCGGGGGCGGCGGGACCGGTAACCAGCGTTTCGCACCGCTCAACAGCTGGCCGGACAACGTCAACCTCGACAAGGCGCGTCGTTTGCTGTGGCCGATCAAGCAGAAGTACGGCAAGAAAATCTCCTGGGCCGACCTGATGATCCTGGCCGGTAACTGCGCGCTTGAATCAATGGGCTTTAAAACTTTCGGTTTCGCAGGGGGCCGTGCAGATATCTGGGAACCCGAAGAAGATGTCTACTGGGGTGCCGAAGAGGAATGGCTGGCTACGAGTGACAAGCCCAAGAGCCGTTATACCGGTGACCGTGATCTCGAAAACCCTTTGGCGGCAGTGCAGATGGGGCTGATCTACGTGAACCCGGAAGGCCCGGACGGCAACCCGGATCCGGTCGCGTCGGGCATCGACGTCCGCGAGACATTCGCCCGTATGGCGATGAACGATGAAGAGACCGTCGCCCTGGTCGCCGGCGGGCACACCTTCGGCAAATGCCATGGTGCCGGCGATGCGAAGTATGTGGGTTCGGAGCCGGAAGCTGCCGGCATCGAGGAGCAGGGGCTCGGCTGGAAGAGCAGCTTCGGCAGCGGCAAAGGCGGTGATACGATCAGCAGCGGCATCGAAGGGGCCTGGAAGCCGAATCCGATCAAGTGGGACATGGGCTATCTGAAGGTTCTGTTCAAATACGAGTGGGAAAAGGTCAAGAGTCCCGCCGGTGCCTGGCAGTGGCTGGCTAAGGACGTGGACGACGAGGACATGGTAGTTGACGCGCACGATCCGTCGAAGAAGCACCGGCCGATGATGACCACGGCCGACCTCTCCCTGCGCTACGACCCGATCTACGAGCCGATTGCACGGCATTTCCACGACAACCCGGATGAGTTCGCCGACGCCTTTGCTCGCGCCTGGTTCAAGCTGACTCATCGTGATATGGGCCCGCGCTCACGCTATCTCGGCCCGGAGGTTCCGGCGGAGGAACTGATCTGGCAAGACCCGGTTCCCGCAGTCGATCATGAGTTGATCGACCGTGGACACATCGCGGCCCTCAAAAGCAAGATCATCGCTTCGGGGCTGTCTGTCTCCCAGTTGGTCTCGACCGCCTGGGCGTCGGCGTCCACTTTTCGCGGTTCCGATATGCGCGGCGGAGCGAACGGGGCGCGCATCCGTCTGGCCCCGCAGAAGGACTGGGAGGTCAATCAGCCGGATCAACTACAAACAGTGCTGAAGACCCTTGAAAAAATCCAGAAGGACTTCAACAGCGCGCAATCAGGCGGGAAGAAGGTTTCGCTCGCCGATCTGATTGTGCTGGGTGGCTGTGCAGGAGTCGAACAAGCTGCAAAGAATGCCGGCTTTGAGGTGAGTGTTCCCTTTACTCCGGGTCGCACCGATGCCACGCAGGAACAAACCGATGCGGATTCATTCACCGTCCTCGAACCCGTTGCGGACGGGTTCCGTAACTACCTCAAACGCAAGTTCAGCGTATCGGCAGAGGAGCTACTGATTGACCGGGCGCAATTGCTGACGCTGACCGCTCCGGAGATGACAGTCCTGATTGGCGGTCTGCGCGTCTTGAATGCCAACTTTGGACAGACCCAATACGGCGTCTTCACCAAGCGGCCGGAGACGCTCACCA